>JBCBHT010000345.1:0-6788 GCA_038525335.1 Cyanobacteria bacterium J06621_15
TCATAAATTCTGAAGGGTCGGGTTTTCTTTGTAACTGTCGGGAGACGTTATATATCAATCTCTACATTACGTCCGTAAAAAACAAAACCGTCAAAACAAATGAAAATATTACTAGCTAGAAACAGAAGCAGTACCATTAGTAGTCTCAGGAGAACTTTCGGCTTTGCTTGCTGGTGCATCTGCTTCGGTGTCTTCTATGCGTTCGATTCTTGCTCCTAGTTTCTGCAATTTTAAATCGAGTCTATCGTAACCACGGTCAAGGTATTTTAATCCCTTAATCGTAGTTTCACCGCTTGCTGCTAGAGCGGCTACTACCATGGCAGCAGCAGCTCGCAAGTCAGTACCTTCAACAGGTGCGCCAGATAATTCTGATACTCCTCGAACAAAAGCAGAATTGCCTTTGACACGAATATCTGCTCCCAAACGATTCAATTCAGAAGCATGACGCAGACGATTTTCAAATACAGTTTCGTTTATGATGCTATCGCCTTCTGCTACTGCTAGCAAAGACATAAATGGCGCTTGCATATCGGTGGGAAAACCAGGATGGGGCAAAGTTTCAATATCTGTTGCCTTAAGAATTTCTGCTGGTTTGATATGCAAAGTATTGGGTCGTTCTTCAATTACGGGAACTCCAATTTCCTCTAATTTGGCAATCACCGGCATCAAATGCTCTGGCATCACGGGAGATAATATCAAATCCGAACGAGTGATTGCTCCTGCAAGTAAAAATGTACCTGCTTCGATGCGGTCAGGAATTACGTTGTAATCGGTAGAATGTAATTTAGTAACGCCATTAATTACAATTTTACTGGTTCCGGCTCCTTCAATTTTTGCGCCCATCGAAATACAGAAGTTTGCTAAATCAACTACTTCTGGCTCTCGTGCAGCGTTTTCAATAATTGTTTCGCCGTCTGCTAAAGTAGCAGCCATAATTAATGTTTCGGTGGCTCCGACGCTGGGAAAATCCAGGTAAATTTTGGCACCTTTCAAACGGCGACTGCCATCAGTCACGCGAGCATTACAAATACCATGTTCGATTTGAACTTCGGCTCCCATTGCTTGCAAACCTCGGACGTGAAGGTCTACAGGTCTTGCCCCAATTGCACAACCGCCGGGTAAAGGCATTTGTGCCTCTCCGAGCCTTGCCAGGAGAGCGCCGATAGCAAAGAAACTTGCTCTCAACTGAGTTACTAACTCGTAAGGAGCCTTAGAAGTAGTAATTTCACTAGCATTAATGTCAATAATATTTTCATCGCGCTTCAAGCTTACACCCAAAGCTGACAAAACCTCACCCATTCGCGATATGTCCGCTAATCGAGGAACGTTACGAATGCGACAATCGCCCGAACATAATAAAGCTCCAGCTAGTAGTACTAAAGCAGAATTTTTAGCTCCGCTGATAGTTACATTACCTTCCATCTGGCGTCCGCCCCAAACTTTTAAGACTGAGGAGTCCGCTTGAGGAGATGAATTTGTTTCTGGTGAACCGTTAGAAGTATTAATAATTCTATCCTCCATATAGTAATTAATGGATTTTATAAAGGAAGGAAGTTGGTTTTGATTCTACAGTAAAGAATCCATTTGTCTACATATCCGCGATACATATACTCAGTTATCAGTGTTAGCGTAGCGTGTCCGATAGGACATACAGTGAGCAGTTTTTAGTGACCAGCTACGATGTTCCTGTAGATTAGAGTGTGACTCGTTATTTTAAAAATTCTTAAGTTTAATTTTTCATGTTTTTTAAAAGAAATTATTATCTTGACAAAAGTAAATCATTAAGTGAAAATTGATATTTGTCAATAAATTTGCGGAACTGGCGGAATTGGTAGACGCGCTAGATTCAGGTTCTAGTGCCCCACAAGGCTTCCGGGTTCAAGTCCCGGGTTCCGCATTATTCTAAGCGAGACTTGTTGAAAATTGATGATTCTGCTAGGAGTCTCAAAAAGTTTCCATAACATCGAAAATAGCAACGGAACGCTGTCGGGAAAACCTAAAATTGTGCTGACCAGTTTACAAAACCCTCTGATAAAACAAATTCGCAAGCTGCATTCTAGCAAAGAGAGGCACAAACAGGAATTGTTTTTGCTCGAAGGAACGCATTTACTCGAAGAGGCTTGCACTACGAATTACCCTTTGGTTAATGTTTGTTGTACTGCACAATGGAAAGCAGACCACGAACAGCTTTTTAAACTAGCTATGGAAAAGTGCGATCGCACTCTTGTTGTTAGCGAGGATGTAATGAAAGCGCTAGCTACTACGGTACATCCAGATGGTGTCGTCGCAACGGCTCAACGAGGTTATCATGATAAACATTTACCTTTTGAAGGATTGCAGATTGCTTTAGAATCTTTACAAGACCCCGGTAATCTGGGAACTATTATTCGCACTGCTGCTGCTGCTGGAGCATCGGGTTTGTGGTTAAGTAAGAATAGCGTGGATTTAGATAATCCAAAGGTATTGCGTGCAAGTGCTGGACAATGGTTTCGTTTACCGATGCTTTTAAGTGAAGACTTGCAAACAACAGTAATGGAAGCTAAGCAAGCAGGTATGCAAATAATTGCTACTTTACCTGCTGCGAGTTTGACATATTGGCAAGTGGATTGGCAAAAACCAAGTTTGATTTTGTTAGGTAATGAAGGTGCGGGTTTATCGGCTGAGTTATCACAAATAGCTGATTTTAACGTAAAAGTTCCGCTTCAACCTGGAGTTGAGTCTTTAAATGTAGCGATTACAGCCGCTTTAATATTATATGAAGTTCAGCGTCAGAAAATTTGTAATTAGTTTGGAATTGGTTAGTGTAGTGCTGGTTAATGGTTTAATACGACTTCTATAGTCATTATTTTAATTCCTGTAATGCAAACAAAATGCACGTTATTTCGGACATGCTGCATTTACGTGCTAGCAACCATGTATTTTATCCACAGGAACAACTATATAACTGAATTCTCATAACTTAATTCTCTTTATCTTTACTCTCAAAATATTGTTCGATATCAGCTACCGCATCTTCCCACTCAGCTAAGTTAAATTTTGGCGCTTTTTCAACTGGTTGCTTGAGTTCGGTATTATCAATTTTTAATTCTTTTTCCGGCTGTTCTTCGGTTTGATTTTCTTCTAACAGGTGCTGCAACTCATCTAGGGATTTTTGAAAGTCTTCTGCTGCACTATCGCGTTGTCCTTGTTCGTTATGCTCCATAATATCTTGTTTTGTTATAATCCCTAAAGTCAATAAAGCGCACGGATGTGTCAAGTATAAATTTACAGTAATCCGTGAACTTATTATACACCCATATTTCAGTGAGCCTTTTTGTTTTTCCGGACAAAGAAAGAATCAAATTTTCTATCATATTAATTTTCTCTTCCTCTTCTTTTCTCTGTGTGTCCTTCGCTTCCTCTGCGGTTTTTTCATTCTGGTGCAACCAGAATCAATATGGCATAGTTCAATCTAGAAAATATATACTAATTTCACAAATCAAAAGGCTTGATAGCCAAATCAGCTAAGGTAATAGTGAAGCTTTGCTGTTTCCCCGTAGCTACAAAATTAATTACTACTTCGCAAGCAGTTGCAACTGCTAAAGTAACTAAGTTACGTGCTAAAGGGTAATCGCAAACATCATCATTTACCGGACTTGGTACGCGATAGATTTGATTCCAGATAATTTCGGCGTAATAGTCAGCTAAACCTACATGAAGACAGGGTATTTGCTCTTTAATGCAGCAATCTTTCACGATTTGACGACTAATACTATTGTCGAAAGCATCAATTACAAGAGCGCTATCTGTTAACAATTGCTTTGCATTGCTGATAGTTAATTCTTTAGAACGTCCATCTATCGCAATATTTAAAGCTCTATAAAGACTATTTGTCAAAATTTTAGCTTTGTATGCTCCGATGTCGGAACGGTAATATGGCTGGGTTGAAAGGTTGCGTTCTTCTATGCGGTCTTTATCTATAACTCGCAGCTTTCCAAAACCAGAACGGGCAAGACTTTCGGCTATATTAGCACCTAACGCTCCCGCACCGCAAAGGGTTACAGGAGTTTCTCGCATTTTCGCCATTAGTGATGGTTTCCGGTGTAATTGTTCGTGAAAAAAAATGCTGTTCATTGAAAATTGAGGACTGAGAATCGAATATTGAAAATCAGGTATTTACCCAAAGAATATTTAGAAATTAATCATTAGACCTCTCCGATAATTAGCTTGAAACCACTGTGATTAGCGGACTAAAACTTCATTTCCGGAGATGTCTATTGAGAGTTTTAGAAAATTATTTTAAATATCTCAATATCTAATCATAATTCATATATATTTTATTTTTTACTACTTATTATTATTCATTTTCTGGCATTGCTGAATTGAAGTATGAATTTATTTTTATCAGATTTACTAGCCCCCCAAATCCCCTGCCCCCGTGACCCCCAAGCTTGGGGGTATGAGGGACTTTAAATTATTCTTCTCCCCCAGAATTGGGGGTTGGGGGGCTATTCATACTTCATACTTTTGAGCAGCAACGCCTATTTTCTACTTTCAATAAAAAATAAATTCATTTTGATATAAAAGCGTGAATTACATAAAATATCCGAGCTTTTGCTGATGAATTTTCTACAGGATGACTCGTTTAAATTATACTCTCTCAAGAGAATTAAGTGAAAATATTTATATATAAATAAATTAAATATGTTTAAAAAGTATTTTATCAGCATTATCTTCAATTTCTTGAAAGCCGTATCACTACTGAAGCAAAATGTTTTTTAAAACCCCTATAACTTGAATATGGCGCTGTTACCTAAACATTGATTAATTCAGTAATAACGCTTTGATTCTATTTTTTGTGAAGGGAGACTTAATAATGAATCGTTTTGCTTTGAAATCTTCTAAGTGGATTTTTTCTGCTGCTTTGGTTTGCTCGATTGTAGGTGCAGCAAGTTCTGCTCAAGCTCAGGTATTCAGACAGGGTTCGAGAGGTGTTGATGTTACAACCGTGCAAAATGTTTTAAAATCACAAGGCTTTATGTCGCCAAGTATCAACTCTACTGGATACTACGGTCCTATTACTCGAACAGCGGTGATGAATTTCCAACGCTCCCGTAATTTAAGAGTAGATGGTGTAGTTGGACCTCAAACTCTTAGAGCTATGGGATTAGCTGGTACTGGTGGTTATGCTTATGATGGTTACAATTATAATGACAATATTTTCAGTGTTGAAACAGGAGTTGTCAGAGTTAATAGTTATTTAAATGTACGTTCTGGTCCAAGCACTGGTTATGGAGTAAGAAGTAGATTAAACTCTGGACAGGGTATTTCCATCTTTGAACAAAGAGGTAACTGGTATAGAATCTCTAATGGAAACGACTGGGTACATTCTCGTTTCGTTGAAAGAACTCGTTAATAATGGAACTGTTCAAACTCTACGATAAGTGTTTCATTCGCAAAAGTAATTGACGCTTTACATGGGTTTTATCTCCTTAAAAATTAATTTGACGGATTTTTAGTATTAGCCCGGAGCTTTAACTCTGGGCTTTTGTTATGGTGCTTCGCATATAGCGATTTTCTGTTAAGTGCAGTACATACAAAATTGTTATAATTCGGGCGGACAAGGATGTCCACCCTACAAGAGGGTATTCTATCCAAGTGAAAACTGCTATACTTCCACAACTTAATATTCTTCCGAGTCCCGTCTTTCTACCACACCCACCAAGGATTGCAAATCAAATTTTTGGTCTTCACCACTCAAACAAATACCTGCACTCATAACTGTTAAATCATTCTTAGATATTGCGCTGGTGTGCTGTTCTCCATCGCTGGTAGTCCATTCTATAACCCAGTAATTCTGACGGTCGCTCCATTGTTGTAGTTCACCACCTCCCATTTTTAAAGCTTCTTTCAAACGCTTTTCATCTCGTTTCTGTTGGTATAGAGTGCTAAATTCTTCTGCTTGTTGCGTTGCTAAATCATAAGTCGCTCGCATTTCTGGTGTCATACCTTTGAAATGTAATTCCTGTGGTGGTGTTACGCTTTCAAGTTGTTCTCGCAAAAACTGAGCTACCATCACATCCGAACGGCGATCGCACTCGTCAAACCACCAAACTGCACTATCTGTACGTGCTACTACTACTTCAAATCTTATTGCTTCGGTGACCAAATGTATTGCTACAGGTTTACAATATCCACAACGCTGTATCATGTCAGCTTCATTCACAGGATATGCTAACCAGCTTTGTTTTTGTAAGGGATATACAAGTCTAAAGCGCAGGAATTGAAAATTTTTCAAGTATTCACAAATAAGCGGTAAATTCGGTTCTTCTACAAAAGTCGCTTGCTTGTCATTTATAGGTTTAAAAATACCCCAACCTACAAAATTCCGAGGTTCAGGAGCAAAAGTGTAAGTCATTCCTGCAATACGAGTTCTTACTTTACTGTTACCTACACAAGGTGCGATGAACTCTGTTGAAAGCAATTTGTTTTCTTCAGTAGCTAATTTGTCAATTAGTTTACGGATATTAGCCATTTTATTTTGGACTTTAAATTTTAATAACGGATGCGCTTGTTTTGGACTTTGGATTGTATTTACTATCAAAAAATAATCATAATTGGTATCAAATAATTCAGCTATCTATTTTTATATAAATATAGTTTAAACAAATCAAATTGCTAAATAAAAAAGAATTTTTGCCTAAAAATAGCTGTTTTCTACTTGTATTAACTTAACTATAGGATTACTATTTGATTATTGTTAGCGAAGCGTGTCCGGAGGACATAAAACACGTAGGGGAGGCAAATTG
>JBCBHT010000346.1:0-6741 GCA_038525335.1 Cyanobacteria bacterium J06621_15
ATGCGTCTAAATTGATTCCGAGGTAGATGATTGAAAAATGATTGTTAAACCTGACTAATTTTCGGAATTCACCCATAGTTAAATCTAACCTCATTCTTTTTTACATCTTCCTACAGACGGAGTTAGCAAAAATCAAGCAATAAAACGTTTCTCTTTACTCACAAAAAAGTTATTGATAGTAGGTATCAATAATTTCAGAGTAAAGTCAACTACATTGTAAAGTTAATTTTTGTAATACAAGTAGAATCTTCATGAAGTTTGTATAAAGAGGTTTTCTCAAAAGTATATTTAACGTTAATTTTTCTATAGATAGAGATAAATTATTAGGAAATGGGAAATAGGGAGTAGGGAGTAGGGAGTAGGAAATAAAGAAAATTATTGAATAGGGAATTGAGTTTACTTACAGTTTTGGAAAAAGTGTTAATTATTAGTGTATGATTATGTGCTGTGCAAAATTTGCACGAGAAAAAACAGTTATCAGTTATCAGTGAACAGTTATCAGTTGTTCATCGGTCGGGTGTTAATTATCAGTAAATAATTAAAAATAAATTTAACCTTTAAACTTTAAACTTTAACCTCTAACCTCTAACCTTTAACCTTTAACCTTTAACCTCTAACCTTTGACCTTTAACCTTTAACCTCTTCTTCAACTCGTTCGTCGCAGTCGGGTAAAAGTTTTTCGACATTACGCAAGGTGGGAAAAAAGTAACCACCGATACCTACTAATAGCATCCAAATAGAGGCGATTACGTATATTACGGTAATTCCTGCTCCGCTACCGGTACCAAATATAGAACCGAAAATCGGAACTAAAGCACCTCCAGGTTGCATTGCTGGTTCAAATACTTTATCTGCTAAGGGTCCAGCAATTAAAGGGGCTGATAAAGAAATTACGATTCCAATTGACTGGTCTGCTGCTAAAACTCTTCCTTGTAGGGATGAGGGGATTTTGGCATACCAAATTGCATTGCTGGAACTGTAGAATAAGGGAGTATGCATGGTAGAGAGAAACATCGACGACATCCACAGCCAAGGAATTTGCGTAAAACCTACTACTGCTCGAAAAAAGCCAGCACCGACAAAACCCAATAGCATACCATGAATTTTACGTTTGAAACCACCCCAAGCGCCGAGTAATAATGCTCCGATAACACCTCCTAAACCAGCAGCAGTAGTTACGCTTCCCAAAATTTGAGAATCACCGTTGGTTCGAGACAAAATTAACGGATTATATAAGACTTTACCAATATCGTTGGGTAAAGCAAATATAGTGAAAGCAATTACCATTGCTAGTAAAGGTGGTCTAGCAAAAATATAGCGGAATCCGAAAGTTAATTTTTGCCAAATATTTTCTTTGTCCGGATTTTCTGACTCTGATTCTTCAGGTACGGGTTGGGGAATATGGGAAATTAGTAAAGTGATTAAACCCGCGAAAAAGGTTGCAATATCTACAGCGATGATTCCACCCAAACCAATTATCGGGTAAAGACCACCAGCCAAAGCCGGAGAAACTATTGCGGAAGCGTAATTAACAGCAGAACTCATACTACCGGCACGAGTATACTGTTCTTTCGGTACTATTAAAGCAATTGAAGCCGAATAAGCTAAAGTTTGGATTTGTCCAAAACCACCATAAATTGCCACAACACAATAAAGATGCCAAACTTCTAATCTATCGGTGAAATGTAGCAATCCGATGGTAAAAGTACATAAGAAAGCTACAATATCGCCGAGCAACATTAACTTTTTGCGATTAAAACGGTCTACAATAATTCCTGAAAAAGGAGTTATCAACAATCTTGGTAATTGAACGAAAAAACTGACCAAAGTTAAAGCAGTAGCTGAACCAGTTACTTGCCAAACCCAAATAGTCAGTGCAAATACGGTCATGTAGCTGCCTATCGTGGATACTATTTGACCGAGCCAGATGGTGAGGAAGGTACGCATTTAGAAGTAAGAAGTAGGAAGTAGGAAGTAAGAAGTAATGAGTAATGAGTAAGAAGTAATGAGTAATGAGTAAGAAGTGATGACCA
Organism: Cyanobacteria bacterium J06621_15; assembly: GCA_038525335.1. Taxonomy (GTDB): domain Bacteria; phylum Cyanobacteriota; class Cyanobacteriia; order Cyanobacteriales; family Nostocaceae; genus Rivularia. The sequence continues at coordinate 2,034 of JBCBHT010000346.1, forward strand.
ATTACCAATTACCAATTACCAATTACCAACTACCAACTACCAATTTTTAAAATTCAAGTGAGACTTTTCCGAAAACTGTAAAAGGTGCGCCAGGAATTACTCTTAGGTCGTTTCGCGCACCTTGGTAATAGTTTACGTCGAATAGGTTTTGGAAGTTTAATGATGCAGCTAAGTTGCTGCGTCTGTAAAATAAGGAGGCATCTGTTCGTAGGTAGCTGGGTAAACTAAAGCTGTTATTTAAGTCACCTTGACGTTCTCCGACGTAATACAGTCCTAAACCTAATCCCCAACCCCGTAGATTTCCGGATTTGATTTGATAGGTAGTCCACAAGCTAGCACCATGTTTGGGAACGTTACGTAGGGAGTTTCCTTCGGGAAAAGCATCGTCTTCAGATACTATGGCATCTGTATAAGCATAACTAGCTAAAATGTTCCATTCTGGGGTAATTTCACCAACTACGCTAACTTCAACACCTTGACTGCGCTGTTTACCTGTTTGTTGGGAACCAAAAGCACTTGCTGCTCCTTCTTCATTGACGTTGGTTCGCTCTAAATGGAATAGTGCGAGTGTTGTTGAAAGTTTATTGTCTAATAAATCGGCTTTGACACCAACTTCATATTGAGTACCTACTTCTGGCTCAAATGGGTCACCGAATACTATTGTGTTAGTTGTTGGGTCTAAGGAAGATTCTCGTCCGATTACGGGTTTGAATGAACGAGTATAGCTACCATAGAAGGATATATTTTCTGCTGGTTTGTAAACAATACCCGCACGAGGACTAAAAGCTTCGTCTGTACGCTCAAAACTTTGCGTTGAAATTGAGTTACCTTCACCGTCACGGCTTTCATAAGTTTGGTCGGCTATGTCAAAGCGTCCACCCAATACTACAATCCATTCGTCTGATAAGGAAATTTGGTCTTGAAGATAGAAACCAACTGTATTTGTTTCACTTGTTGTATCAGCATTCGGAATTGTGAATGGTGCAACGCTGTCTGGTGAATATTGGGGATTGAAAATATCAATCGAATCAAAAATTCCATTAATTTCAATTTTGTCGTCAAATGTATCTCGCGATACTTCTACACCAAAAAGCAGTTCGTGTTTTATATCCCCTGTAGTAAATTTTCCAAGTAAACTAGTATTAAGATTGAAACTACTTAATTCATTCGGATTTTTTAACAATACCCGGTCTAAGTTACGATTATCTCTAAGACTTGTTGACACAACAAAAGTACTTTCTGGAACATCTACATTAGAAACCAGCAGTTCGTTAGTAAATTTCAAATTATCGCTGAAATCATGTTTTAATCGATAACCCCAACGAGTTGCTCTACTTTCGTTTCTAGAAAGCGATGGTTCTCCTAAGTTAATACTAGAGTCAATTTCACCTTCAGGATTATCTATTACCGTTCCCAAGGCAGGTAATTCCGGCGCATTTCCAGTAGTATTAAAGGTAAGATGCTCAACTTCTGCGATTAACTGCGTTCGGTCGCTATTAATTAATTTGAGAACTGGAGATACAAAGAATGTCTGTCTTTCCTCAAAATCTCTAAAGCTATCCGACCATTGATAAGAACTTGTTAAACGATATGCAGGGGAATCGCTTCTGTTACCTAAAGGTCCGGTAATATCAATAGAAGGACGATACAAACCAAATTGACCAGCTTGAAAATCAAACTTATATAAAGGTTCGTTTAATGGTACTTTGGTAATTAAGTTTACAGTTCCACCCAAGTCGCCTTGTCCGAATAAAACTGATGCTGGACCTTTGAGAACCTCAATTCGTTCTATATTAGTAACTTCTGAAAGAGTTCCTAGAGTCGTATCTCGCAGACCGTTTCTTAGAGTATTCTTACTTTCAAATCCGCGAATTACGGGAGTAATAGATGGAGCATCCGAAGCAACACGACCTGTTGTTACCCCAGCACTATTACGTATTGCATCTCCTAAATTTGTCACACCCTGCTCGTCAAGCACTTCATCGGGAATCGCTTGAATTGACTGGGGTACGTTAATAACTGGAGTATCGGTTCTCGTTCCCACAGAAGATTCTATAATCCGGTACCTTGTAGGTGCGCTACCCGTAACTACAAGTTCAATTACATCATCTTCTGCTGACTGTGTTGGCTGTGTTGGCTGTTGAGTTGTCTGATTGTTATTTTCTTGAGGGGTAGAAGGTTGTTCTGGTGTGGTTTGAGCATTATTTCCTGCAACCGGGGAAATTCCTAAAATAAATTCCTGTCCTTGGGTTCTGGGTGCTGCTGAAGCAGGAGGTGCAGTTTCTCCTGTAATCTCCACACGGACAGCATTACCATCGACATTTGTAACTTTAACTGAACTAATTCCCGCAAGTGGATTAGCTAGCTGATATTGATTACCTTGGGGTAATTCCAATACCGCATTCGGAATATCGGTAACAACTGAATTCCCCACAATAGTAGCTTTTCCAGGCTTTAACAACTGTGGATTTGCTGTTTTCAGAACAACTTCTAAACCTGCATCTGTCTCATAAAGTTCTACAGCAGTAACTTTAGCAATATTACTGTTAGGAGAAGTAGATTGAGCAATCAACCGAGAATCGGAAACTGGGTTCGAGGCTATTTCTGTTTTTTCCTTCGCCCATGCAGGAGCAACAGCTAGTATACTAATCGTACTTACAAGCCATACATTGATAAGAAATAACTGTTGCTTCATAGCAATATCCTCAAAACTTAACATTTACTCTGCGAAATCTTTTGTCGTCAGTCCTCATTAATCCCCGACCCTAAGATGCACTAAAATCAGAATCATATAATTAATTTAGTTAAATAATTTACTAATATCGGCTAGTTGTAGTCAATCTTGCACCCTAAGATAGATTAAATTTTAGATTTTGATGAGATTTTTAATACTTTAGTCATAATTTTGCTTCATCGAGCATTTGATTTAGATAGCTTCTAAATTGTTACAAGTTATTGAATAACCCAAAAAATTCTCTTTAGAGAACGATAATCAACAATCCTTTCCAAAAAATCCCTTTAAAAAGCTTATTAACAATAGTTGCATAAAAAGGCAATTAGCAGATATATTTAGTTATACTAAATTAAGAAATTACTAAATTCAGTATGAAAAAGTATTCTTTACTTCTTTCTTATACTGCATTATTTCGTAATAATTACTTGTACTTTTATTAATTGATTATTTTCTTTATGGGGTCAAATAGTAACTTAAAAAGATAGATAATAAATAATATTGTATTATCCTTTACGCCTTTTTACATGTAAAAGCTGTATTATAACGATTCAGTACATGCATACAAAATTTTATTGAGAATAATTTTTATCAATCGGAAGTCGAAATTTATCGATTTTCAAGTTTTTCACCTATGCTTACAAATTCTCCCTCATTTTCAACAATAGTTGATTTGATGCAGTATCGCTCAAATCATCAACCATCACTAAAAGGTTATACATTTCTGACAGATGGTGAAAGTCAGGAAATTTCGCTTACTTATCAAGAACTAGATACAAAAGCGCGATTGATTGCTGCTCATCTTCAGAGTTTGAATTTGCAGGGAGAGCGTGCATTATTGTTATATCCACCGGGATTGGAATTTATTGCAGCTTTTTTGGGATGTTTGTATGCAGGAGTTGTAGCAGTTCCCGTTTATCCACCCAGAAAAGGACAGAATTTATTGAGGGTAAAAGCGATTGCAGCAGATGCTGAAGCTCAAATTATTCTTACCAATCAATCTTTATTAAGCGATATAAAATCTCATCAAAAACAAAATTCATTTACTTTAAAATACACTATTACCACCAATAATTTAGCTGAAGATTTAGCAGCAAATTGGCAAAAACCCGAAATTAATAGCGATAATTTGGCTTTTTTACAGTATACTTCTGGGTCTACTGGAAATCCCAAAGGTGTGATGGTGAGTCATGGTAACTTACTAAATAATTCAAGTTTAATCAATCAAAATTTTGGACATTCACCTGAAAGTAAAGGGATGATTTGGCTGCCACCTTATCACGATATGGGATTAATTGGTGGTGTAATACAGCCTTTATATAGTGGTTTTCCCGTGATTTTGATGTCTCCAGTGATGTTTGTCCAAAAACCATTGCGTTGGTTGTCAGCTATTTCTCGTTACAAAGCTACAACCAGTGGAGGACCAAACTTTGCTTACGAAGCTTGTTTACAAAAGATTACAGCAGAACAAAGAGCAAATTTAGATTTAAGTTCTTGGGAAGTAGCTTTTTGTGGAGCAGAACCGATTCGTATTGATACATTAGAAAGATTTGCAGAAGTATTTAGTCAATGTGGATTTCGTAAGGAAGCATTTTTACCTTGCTATGGTTTAGCGGAAGCGACATTATTTGTTAGTGGTGGTGATAAAACAGAAGCACCGAAAGTTCTTGATGTTGGAACAAAAGCTTTAACTCAAAATCGGATTGATGTAAAAGAGGATTTATCGGAAACTACTGCAATAGCTAGTTGTGGTAAATTTGAAGCGGAAGAAGTTGTCATAGTTAACCCAGATAATTTTAATCCCTATTCTGAAAATCAAGTCGGAGAAATTTGGGTAACTGGGGAAAGTATTGCTCAAGGTTATTGGGGAAAGGTTGAGGAAACAGCAGAAGTCTTTAAAGCGAAAATAGCGGGTGTTGAAGAAAAATCCTATTTACGCACGGGTGATTTAGGATTTATTTACGAAAATGAATTATA
>JBCBHT010000347.1:0-6737 GCA_038525335.1 Cyanobacteria bacterium J06621_15
CATATTTTTTCTATTTACTTACAATTCTGGTTACGAAAGTAGAAAGAATATGACGAATTTAGATAATAATTTAAAGTCAGAATCTACTGAAAATAAAAGATTACAGTTTTTAAATCGTGCATCTAAAAAGTTCTCAACTGGTGATACTTTAGCACTTTTCGCTGTTGGAACATTTGGATTACACTTAGTCACATTTTTTCTACTTATATTACTCTACGGCTCCTATTCCCAATTGAATAAAAAACCACCTCCTTCTTTAGTCCAATTAGAAACAGGTAAAGCAATTCAAGTTGCACCGTTAGGGAATGTTGAACGAACTCCCCAAGTAATATCTCGTTTTGTTTCCGATACTATGACCTTGATGATGAATTGGTCTGGAACACTACCACCTAAAACTTTTGAAGAAAACGCAAAACCAATCAAAGATAAGGGTGTAGACATTGGAGAGCGAGGATTAAGAGGAAATAAAATTACTTCAGGAGCATGGCAAGCATCTTATGCATTATCAGAAGACTTTCGTAAAGAGTTTCTCAAAAAACTTGCTTCAATAACACCGCAAGGGGTTTTTAAAGGTACTACTCAAGTAATTTTAATACCGTTATCAATTCAATCTCCTATCAAAATAGGTGAAGGGAAATGGAAAGTCAAAATGATTGCTAATTTAAATATTTTTGACCAAAGTAATACTATCGGAGAAGTAATTCCATTTAATAAAGAGATATTTGTGAGAGCAGTAGTTGCACCATCCGAACCTGTAAATACTAGTAATTTAGCTGCCGTTATTTATCAAGTGCGTGCTAGTGGTTTAGAAATTTATGCAATTCGTGATTTACAAGCGGAGAATTTATAATGGATGAGCGTAGTAATCCAAATAATGAAATAGAATCTAATCAAAATGATAGTGATTGGAATGAAGTAAGTTTTGGGAAACTACTTGGATTTCAAGACGAAAATCAACCACCGAAAGAAGAAGAAACTACTTCTATTCAAGATAGTAATTCCGAAGAAGTAAACAATCAAGCTGAAGCTACAAATCCGATTGCAACACATGAATTATTTGACTCTCCACATGAGGGGAAAACTCAACCGAATTTCTATAGCAATCCTTTCGCTAAATTTGGCGCAGTCGGTTTGGTAATGCTGGTTGTGTTTGGCTCCGCTGCGACAGTTCTAAACAGCATTATGTCAGGTAGTCTTAAAACTGCACCCCCGACACAATACTCAAAACAATCCAAACCCAAGGTAGAAATTGCTGATAATCCACAGGAAAGAGAAACGGGAAAGTTAAAAGCAGAATTAGCACTATCAACCCAAGCAGAAAAAATTAAATCTATTGAAGGTGCTAAAAGCCCTAAAACGGCTGTAAGTAAACTAAAACCCAAAGTTAAACCTACAAAAAAAGCTTCTATAAAAACCAACATTAGACCAACTCCAGTAAGAGAATATTCTACACCCGTAACAAATCAAATAGTTTCAAGACCACCACGACCGACACGAGTTCCATATATTCGGAGTCCGAAACCACAACCATTACCTGTAAGTTATAGTCCCCCTAGAGTTCCACAAATACCGAAATTTCAACCGACTGCAAATAGAATAAGTAAACCAACTGCACCCAAACTTGAAGAAAAAATTGACCCGATGGAAGAATGGACTAAAATTAGTCGTTTGGGAAGCTATGGTTCAAGCGTAATTACTGCAAATTCTGATAAGCAAGCCTCGGAAAGTACGCTTGATAACACTATACAAGAAGAAGCAAAACAAATAATCCCCTCTGCAACTTTAGTAAAAGCAGCGGATTATACAACTCAAATATCAAACAATAATGAGCTAGAACCGCTTCATACCGAAGAAGCTGCAATTATTGGGTATGAAAATAATTATCAATTGCAGGTGGGGGAATCTGGTGATGGAAAGTTATTAACCCCTTTAATTTGGAGTAAACATCAAAGCAAAAATTCTTTTCAACAATCTAAAAATAAGTCAAAAAGCGAAAGTTTTGTAATCGAACTGGAACAACCATTAAATACACAAGACGGTTTTGTTGTTTTACCAAAAGGTTCTCAAGTTGTAGCTCAAATTAACAACGTTAATCAAGGGGGACTCGTTGAACTACAAGCAACACAAGTTTTAATCAACGGACAAGAATACATTCTTCCACCAAATGCGATCGCCATTCGTGGTGACGAGGGAAAACCTTTAGTAGCATCTCGTTTAAACAGTAAAAAGGGAGAAATTGCGCGACGAGATGCACAAACTTTTGCTGTAGGTTCTTTAGCGAAAGTAGGTAAAGTCCTCAACCAGCCAAAGGAACAACAAATATCAACGAGCAGCGGGTTTGGTGGTACTAATTCTTTCTCTTCTGTTAGAAGAGGTCGAGAAAATATTTTAGGAGCGGTTTTAGAGGGAGGATTTGAACCGCTAACTCAACAAATTCTTAAACGTAATCAGCAAGCACTACAAGAGCTACAGCAACAAGAAGATGTTTGGTATGTCAAAGCAGGTACGAATGTACAAGTCTTTGTTAATCAATCTTTTCAATTTAACTAAGGACAGTCCGAAATGAATATTTTGCAGTGGAGAACGATAATTGCTTGCTCTGTATTACTACCTCTTACAAACTTGTCACCCGTAATTGCAAGCGAAATAAATCAAAGCGTTAAACAAATAACTCAAAAAGTTGCTACTGGTAACAGTTCTTCAAGCATACCTAGAATTAAATTATCACCTGGGTATGGAGTAAATATATCGTTCATTAAGAGTGATGAAATAATAGAAAAAGTATGGTTAGATAATCCAACATTCGCATCTTTAGATGTTGATGGCTGCTTATCTGTAGAGGGAAAAGAATGCGACTCGCAAGGAGCTACGGTAATACATTTACGACGAATTAAGCCGTTAAATGTAAGACAATTACCATTTTCAAATACCAGCTTGTTAACCGTTATTGCAAAGGGGCAATCCGGAAGAAAAGTATATTTATTTAAAGTGGGAATGGGAAATAAAACTCCTACTTACCATACTCTGGAAATCATACCTGACAAAAAAATCAGTCCAAATACTCAGTTTAATAATATTAAAAATATTAACGAGTTACAGCTTATGAGTAGAGGATTGAAGATTGTTAATGCAAGAGGATTAATTAGTAAGGAATCTCGGTTGTGGTCAAGAATTGCTAACTTTTTAATTAAGGTGAGAATGGGAGAATCTATCAGTAATGCTGCTCGTAAAAGCGGTATTTCAATGCGCTTGGTTAATCGATTAATTGAACTAGGAAGTCTAAGAGGCAGGGGGCAGGGGGAAGTAATTAAAGCAAAATATTAAACCCAACAACGAAAAATTAATATTATGAAATTATTCAAAAAACATTCAATATTAAGTTTATCAATTTTGATTTCTGGTTTGATTATTACATCGCAACAGAAATCTATATCAAACCCTCCATCCGTACAAACAGAAATTCCTACAATTAGTTGGCAAAATACTCGTTTACCAGATTGGAATCAAATTACATTTTCTAAAATGCCAGCAATTGCTGAATCTGGTTCATTTCAAGCACCAGATGTAGTTACTTCAAAGTTAGGATATGACCCTTCTCGTAGTTGGAATGCCGGACAAAAGCCAAATTCGTTTACAATGCTAGGTGATTTTCAGGACTCTTTTAAGCTCGGGGAGTTTTCACTTTTAGATATTTCTCAAATTACTGGCTCTGATACGCAAGAAGTTGACTTATCCCGTTTTGGTGTCGTCAAATTTCAAACAATAGAAAGTTTGGTTAAAGCAATACCTGATTTAAAAGAATGGAAAATAAGTGACGTAAAACCAATACTAGATTTACTATCGCAGAATTTATCCCAGTCATTTGATACGAATCAAACTATTGGTAATTTACTTAATAAATCTCCCCATTTGGGAAAATTAAATTTTGAATCTTCGGATTTAACATCTTACCGAATCGATTCAATCCCAGGATTATCAACAACTTCAATTGCTAGCTTTGACAAATGGCAAGGTGTTTATATTGATGAGGTACCCGGATTAAGCGATGTACCATTTTCTCAATTCCCCAATCCTGCTAACCCTGTAGGAATGCAAGTTGGAATAGTAGATGTAGCGTTTGCAACTAACGAACAAAAACGAGATAGAACTATTTCAGGTAGTAATAAAGAGGGATTTGCAGTTCCTTGTGATAAAGATTGCGCTCATATAGAAGTATCTGGTTCTCAATCTGTTCGCGGAAAAGCTTGGGTTAGTGGTAAATACCAGTTGGTTAAAGGTGGAAGAGGAATTCTGGGTTCGGTAAATGCGGGAAGGGAACCTACTGGTAGAAACCTATTTGGCGATGCTTTCAAAGTAGCCGTCTGGGATGTGTCGGAAGTTGACGGAAAAGTTTCTCAATCTTTATTCTTCCGGGTTTGTATGCGGAATAATTTTGTGGACTTGGGATGTACGCCATATTTTATTGGTCCAGTTCCATTCATGACTTATAGAGAAAAAGAACCCATATTTTTGGGTAGGATTGATTCTAATAAAAACTCCATGTCAATTCCTACGGGTTTAAAGAGTAGTGGTTTTACTTTTGATAGTTCTCCATTTATTTCTTCACGGAATAAAAATAATGTATCTGACTTAATACCTACTACACAAGGAGATTGCAGAAACATTCATTCATCTGGTGCTAATCTCGATGCTTTAAGTTCCGCGTTGTTAGACGTAGATAATAATAAAGAGACACAAAATTTCTCATCAACCGAACAGCAATCTTCAATCTTTACAGAGACTAGTAATTTACTATCAATTACATCACAGCAAACTGACCCAAGCACAGGAAAACCTTTTAGTGGAGATAGATTAATTGAGCGTGCAAGTCAAATGCATTTCGCTGGGGTTAATATTCCAATTGATTCTCAAATTCGTGATGTAAGTAAGGGAATGACAGTCTTTGAATATGGGAAGAAAGCTAATGCTAAATACAAGCAAAAATTGCAATCAATGAATTGTTTATAAAGAAGGCAGGGGGCAGGAGGTATTAGTTTTACCTTTTTCATTACACAAGGATGTAAGAGTTGAATGTGTCCTTTCTTAAAAGATTAATTATGCAATCAAATATTTGTAGTTTTTATAAAATGCAACTTAGTAAAAGTCAAATAATTATTTTAATTATATGCATAACTGTTATGACTTTAACTGTATCGACTTTATATAAAAGTTTATTTAAAAATCATTCAACCACCAATTGGAAAAATACAGATAAAGTTGTTCCAAAATCTCTTCTAAAAAAGGTTGTTACTAAAAAATCAACTCGCTATCTTGATATTTCTTCAATAAAGGTTATGCGAATCTCATTGAATGGTGCTAATAACTTATATATTTTTGATTATGGTTCACTTCAACTTTGTGGGGCTGGTGGTTGCTTATATTCAGTGTATAACTCAGATGGTAAAACACTTTTAGAATTTATTGCTAATCCTAAACTTTCAAAATCACAAAAGCTAATTAAAGTCGGAGAGAATGTTAACCAAGGCTTTCCTTGTTTAACTATTACTCAAAATACAAATACAGATAAATTATTATCCCAAACCGAATTTTGTTATCAAAACGGTAACTACGTTCCCTTAAATAAAAATTTTATTACTAAAAATAATGAATAAAAACTTTTATACGGTACAACAACCATCAACACCACCACAAAATTCCCAGTTTGATAAGTTGTCTAATTTAATGAAGTCACAATCCGGGTTAGTATTGCTCGGTTGTTTTGCTAGTATTGGTATTTTCAAACTAATTTCTGGAAGTAACTATAAAGGTAAAGTTGCTACCAGTTATTGGGGTGGTAGTCGAGAAAAATCACAAGCAGCCAAGAAAGCAAAGAAGCAGATATCTAAACCGATTCGTAATTCTGTGGGATTATACGTTGGAACTCCCCCGTATATTAGAAATTCTCTGCAAAAGAAATGGTATAAAAGCGGTTTACTCAAAACCAAACCAACTTTTAATCAACAATTTCTTTCTTCTAATTCCACACTTTATGTACCAGATGCTCAAAGGGGAATAGCTGTTATTGGTGCAGCTGGTTCTGGTAAAACTTTCTCTGTCATAGACCCTTTAATTCGTAGCGCATTCGACCAAGGTTTTCCCATGCTGCTCTACGATTTCAAATTTCCAGCGCAAACCAAACGAGCTGTAGCTTATGCAATGAAACGAGGTTATTCTGTGAGAATATTTGCACCAGGATTTAGTGAGAGTGAAACTTGCAATCCTTTGGATTTGCTCAGAGATGAAGAAGATGCGATTGCAGCAGGACAGCTAACACAGGTAATTTCGCGAAACTTTGACAAAGGTGCAAATGCTAGCAGCGATAAGTTCTTTGAGGAAGCTGGAGATTCTTTGGTTGAAGGTATTTTATTAGTTACGAAAGCTATTAAAACTCTGACTGGCAATTCGGAATATTGTGATCTAATGATGGCTCAAGCAATTTTATCATTACCAAACCTAGCTACTAGACTCGAAGCTGCATCAAAAGATAAGTTAAAAGTTTGGACTTCTCGACCACTATCGCAGTTAATCAGCGTCAAAGACTCAGAGAAAACCGCTGCATCAATTATTGGGACGGCACAAAGGATGTTTCAACGCTTTCTCAAACGGGATTTTGTGGGTGCATTTTGCGGTCAAACTACCCTTCCTTTGGATTTAGATGGTAAACAGTTAATTATTTTTGGTTTGGATAGAAACAACAG
>JBCBHT010000348.1:0-6708 GCA_038525335.1 Cyanobacteria bacterium J06621_15
AATCTCAGCGTTTGTGCGATTACTATGTCCTGTCGGACACGCTCCGCTAACGCTATCGCTCGTAATGACGCAATTTCCTTATTTTTACGTAAGTCCCAAATGTTTAACTTTTAGATTCAAATCAAAAATTTAATACTTAACATTTAAAATTCAACATTTGAAATCAAAAATCAAAGTGAGGTAAATCAATGACTCAAGCTATCAGTACCCATCTTATTCATGATAGAAACTCTCGTGGTAGAACCCAAATGGGTTGGTTAGACAGTTCTCATACTTTTTCTTTCGGTGGTTTTTACGACCCCAACCGTTTAGGATTCCGCTCTTTACGAGTAATTAATGATGACAGAGTAATCGGTGGAGCAGGTTTTCCTACTCACGGTCATCGTGATATGGAAATTCTGACCTACGTTCTAGAAGGAGCTTTGGAACACAAAGATAGTTTGGGAACTGGTTCGGTAATTCGTCCCGGTGAAGCACAAATCATGAGTGCTGGAACCGGTATTATGCATAGTGAATTTAATCATTCCCAATCGGAACCCGTTCACTTTCTCCAAATTTGGATTCTTCCAAATGAGAAAAATCTTAAACCAAGATACGAACAAAAAGCTTTTTCTACTGAAGAAAGAACGGGACAATTACGTTTAATTGCTGCACATGATGCTAGAGAAGGTGCTGTAAAAGTATATCAAGATGCTGATGTTTATACTTCAATTTTGCAGCCCGGAGACAGCATTAATTATCAAGCTCAAACCAATCGTTATACCTGGCTACACGTAGCCAAAGGTATTGTAAATCTCAACGGTGAAGAATTAAGAGCAGGTGATGGAGTGGAAATTAACGGTGAAGCAGAATTGAAAATGACCACTGAAGTAGGAGGAGAAATCTTGCTATTTGATTTAGGTTAATTTTTCCGAATGAACTGTCATCAATAGTTGAATTTATTCACTTCACTCCCTCTCCTTAATAACAAAAGGAGAGGGAGTGTATCGCATTCAGCTGAAAATTACCATATGTAGCATTGATACCTATCATAAGATGGCGGTTGCTACAACTGTCTAAGGAATGATTCAGTATTACCCTTTTTATAGCTATTTTTTTATATATTTAAACAAGTGAGAAAATTTTTTGTCAGAATTGAAAACACATTTATTAGGGTGTACTATAATTTATTAATACAATTAATTAAGGTATTTTCTTCAGGCATCAGCATTTGAGATTAAGGGTGTATATCGAACTGAATAATATCAAAATAATATCAAAATACGAGTAAATGCTGAGCTTAATTTCGGTATATGTGATTTATAGTATTTGAAGGATTTGAATAAATTGGTCTAACTTGTTTTTTATTCAAGTAAATTTGCTAGTTGGGGAACGTAAAAACAATCTGTGAAATAGTAAATATTCTTTTCGTTCCAAAAAATTAGTAATTAATGTAACTAGAAGAATATGATTAAAGCTTTATTTACGGATTGTTTATCTTTGTGTAATTCCGTAGTTAATCATGAAATCTCTACCAGAAGAATCTTTATCATCAGAATCTCTACCATCAGATACTGCAATTGTAGATGACGAGAACGAGACAAAAGAAAATCCCGAACCACCTCGTAAAAAGCGATGGTGGTTTTGGTTATTGCTTGCTGTACTATTACTTGGTGGTGGTGGAATTTTAGCGGTTCGTATGATGTCTGGAAGAGAGCAACAACCTCCCGGACAAGGTGGACCACCTCGTGAGGTACCAGTTAAATTATCAACGGTAGAATCGGGGGTAATTGAAGATAGAGACGAATATATTGCTCGATTAGAATCGCGACGTTCGGTAACTCTCCAGCCTCAAACACAAGGAAGAATCACGAAAATTTTCGTCAATTCTGGGGATGATGTCCAACCGGGTAATGCAATAATGCAGATTGATTCGAGAGAGCAACAAGCAGCAGTTAACAGTGTAGATGCAGCATCACAAGCCGCTCGTTCCCAATTGCAAAACTCTATCGCAACTTTAAAATCTTTGGAAGCTGAAAAATTATCTAATGTAGCCGACGTAAATTTAAATCAGCAGGAATACGAAAGATATACGAGTTTAGCAGCCCAAGGAGCAGTATCTCAACAAACCAGGCAGCAATACGTTAACAGACTTGCTACAGCAAAAGCTAGATTGAATGCAATTGATGCTCAAATACAAGCGCAAAAAGCTTCAGTAAATCAAGCCGAAAAAGCATTACAGCAAGCTCAAGCAAATACCAAACAGCAACAAGTCCAGCTTCAATATTTTACAGTTTCGGCTCCGATTGCGGGTAAGGTTGGTGATTTGTTAGTTAAACAAGGTGATGTTGTTAATACATCTTCCCAGCTAACTAGTATTACTCAAAATAATCCTTTAGAAGTTGAGATATCAATACCCCAAGAGCGTGCTTCAGAATTACGTAAAGGAATGCCTGTAGAATTAGTTGATAATCAAGGCAAAATATTAGGTAGAAGTCAAGTATTTTTTATATCTCCAAACGTAAATCAAAATACTCAATCAATACTGATAAAAGCACTTTTTAATAACTCGAATAATCAACTTAGAGCAGATGAATACGTTCGCGCAAGAGTAATTTGGCAGCGTCGTCCTGGAGTATTAATTCCAGCAACTTCAATAGTGCGTTTAGCTGGAGAAACTTTTGTATATGTTGCCAAAAAACCCGATAATTCATTAGAAAATCCGGGATTGATAGCCAAACAAAAGCGAATAAAGTTAGGCGATATTCGCGGTAACAACTATCAAGTATTAGAAGGATTAAGACAGGGAGAAAAAATAATCGTTTCCGGAATACTGAATCTTAGGGATGGAGCTGCGATAGTTACAGATTCTAAGTAATTTGGTAATGGGTAATTGGTAATTGGCTATTGCGTATTATTAGTTATTAATTATATATTTTTCAATCTTTACTATTTATTGTCATAAAAGCTAGTTTTTACTAACTCGTTTCAGATTATCCCCAAAATCATTTATAGACTCTCGGTAATTACTAATCATTACTTTTGCAATTTTAAATTTAAATCCAATTACTAACTACCAATTACCAATTAACAATTATCAATTACCAAATAATTGTTTACTAACTTTCAAGAATGATTAATAATTAATTTTGTTTTTTAACAGGACTTACCCAATTGTCACAATCTCCTATGGTGCGTGACACTAAAAAGGTTATTACTACGTTCGTAATTAGTCAAACTGTCACAGCACTCCACTATAAAAATGTACCGGTTGCGTAAATCCTATTTAAAATCCAACTACCAATTACCAATTATGAATTATCAATTACTTATTTACTTATTCTATATATTTGGCGCTGAAGCGCAACTACGAACCAATTACCAACTCCTAACTCCTAACTTCTAACTCCCAACTAACTATCATGTTTGCTGACTTTTTCATTAAACGACCTGTTTTTACAACTGTCTGCGCGATTATTGTTCTGTTAGTCGGAGCAATCAGTATTCCCAATCTACCAACAGCAAGATATCCAGAAATTAGCCCGACTCAAATTAACGTTACAGCTAACTATGTTGGTGCAAATGCTGAAGTTGTTGAGAAAACCGTAACTACCGTTTTAGAGCAACAGTTAAATGGTGTCGAAGGCTTGAAGTATATGTCTTCGAGCAGCAGTAACAGCGGTACCAGCCAAATTACAGTTACTTTTGATGCATCTCGTAATAAAGATATTGCAGCAGTTGATGTACAAAATCGAGTTTCTTTAGCGGAACCCCAGCTACCGGAAGCAGTTCAAAGAACGGGAGTTGTTGTCAGTAAGGAATCAAGCAATATCCTCCTCGCAATGGGTCTTTATAGTCAAGACCAAGAATTTGATAATGTATTTTTAAGTAATTATGCTGACCTTTATATAAGAGATAATTTACAGAAAATCAATGGTGTCAGTCGAGCGCAAATTTTTGGAGAACGTCGCTATGCTATGCGTTTATGGCTCGACCCCAATCGTCTTGCTAGTCGTAATTTAACTGCTCAAGATGTAATTAATGCTCTCAGAGAACAGAACGTGCAGGTAGGTGCTGGACAAATCGGTCAGCAACCGACAGTCCCAAATCAGATGTATCAAATTGATTTACGCGCTCTGAGTAGATTAGAAAAAGCTTCGGAATTTGACGATATTATCATCAGCAGCGGGGAAAATGGTGTTTTAGTCAAGCTCAAAGATGTAGGAAGGGCTGAATTAGGAGCAGAAAATTACAATTCGTTTTTAAGATTTAAAGGAAATGAAGGGGTAGGTGTCGGAATATTTCCAACTCCAGGAAGTAATGCTTTAGAAGTAGCTGCTGCTGTCAAAGCAGAAATGGCTGAATTAGCTAAAGATTTTCCACCAGGAATGCAATATCAGGTTGCGTTTGACACTACTGCTTTTGTGGAAGAATCACTTTCAGAAGTTGTCAAAACACTTTTGCTAGCGATTGGTTTGGTTGTTTTGGTAATCTTTATTTTCTTGCAAGATTGGCGAACAACTGTAGTTCCGGTGGTAACTATTCCTTTAGCTTTAATTGGTACTTTTGGTTTTATTAAACTTTTTGGGTTTTCAATTAATACCTTAACTTTGTTCGGTTTAACTTTAGCAACCGGGATGGTTGTTGATGATGCGATTGTAGTAGTTGAAGACATTTCTCGGTTGATTAATAAAAAAGAAATGTCGCCCAAACAGGCTGCTTCTGCGGCGATGAGGGAGTTAACTGGGGCAGTAATTGCAACTTCTTTGGTGTTGATGGCTGTATTCGTTCCGGTTGCATTCTTTCCCGGTTCTACTGGTAAAATTTATAGACAATTTGCATTAACAATTGCTTTTGCTGTAGTAATTTCCACTTTTTTAGCTTTAACATTAACACCTGCTTTATCGGGATTATTATTTAGAAGAAAAACTAGCAGTGGTGGTTTTATAAATAAAATTTTTGATGCAGTTAACTGGTTTTTGGATTCATTGCGAGATGGATACGAATGGATTTTACAGCGTTTGACCAAATTAAAATTTTTAGTATTAGTTGTATTTGCAGCGTTATTAGTTACAACTGGTTGGCTTTATACTATAGTTCCTCAAGCATTTTTACCAGAAGAAGACCAAGGTTATTTTATTACGATTATCCAGGGTCCAGAAGGAGTTTCGCTTAACTACACTTCTCAAGTAATGGAACAGGTAGAAAAGCAAATTCTCGAATTACCAGAAGTAGTGGGAACCTTTGCAATCGGTGGCTTTGGTTTCAGCGGTAGCACTGCAAACAGCGGTGTAATTTTTACAACTTTAAAACCTTGGGGAGATAGAACGGGAAAAGGACAGTCTTCTTTAGAAATTATTGGTCGATTAATGCAGCAGTTTGGTAGTATTACCGATGCAAGAGTTTTTGCTGTCAATCCTCCATCAATCCAAGGTTTGGGTAGCTTCAGCGGTTTTCAATTCCAGTTACAGGATAGAAGAGGAAACAGCAGCTTAGATGTAATGCTGCAAGAAATGGGAGAATTAATTGGAGCAGCTAGTCAAAGAGAAGAAATAGCAGGAGCTTTTAGTACTTTTTCGGCAAATATGCCGCAATTACTAATCGAAGTCAACAGAAATCGAGCCAAAGCATTACAGGTAGACATTGACGATATTTTTAGTACCCTACAGACTTATTTAGGTTCGAGATACGTTAACGATTTCAACTTAGAACAGCGGACTTATCGAGTTTACGTTCAAGCAGACGCTCAATATCGCTCCAATCCAGAAGACATCGGTAACTTATACGTCCGCTCCCAAAACAATCAAATGATTCCCATTAGCAATCTAGTAAAAATTACTGAAACCACCGGAGCGCAAACCATTAATCATTACAACCTATATCGCTCGATTCAAGTCAACGGACAAACAGCACCAGGTTACAGTTCCGGACAAGCATTAGACGCAATGGAAGAAGTTGCTGCACAAGTATTACCGAGAACCTTCGGTTATGAATGGGCTGGGATTTCAGCAGAAGAAAAAGAATCCGGAGGACAAGCTCCGTTAATATTTGGTTTGGGACTTGTTTTCGTATTTTTAGTATTAGCAGCACAATACGAGAACTATGTTGACCCTTTGATTATTATGCTTTCAGTTCCTCTAGCTATTTTAGGAGCATTATCGGCTCAATATTTAAGAGGATTAGAAAATGATATCTTTTGTCAAGTTGGTTTAGTAATGCTGATTGGTTTAGCTTCCAAAAACGCTATTTTGATTGTAGAATTTGCCAATCAATTAAGAGAAGAAGGACTTTCAATTAGTAAAGCAGCAGTTAGAGCAGCACAAGAAAGATTGCGACCAATTTTAATGACAGCACTATCAACTTTATTAGGAATTTTTCCTTTATTAATAGCCACAGGTGCAGGTGCAGGAAGTCGTCAATCTTTAGGTACCGCTGTATTTGGAGGAATGTTTGTCGCGACGTTTTTAAGTTTGTTCGTAGTTCCCATTTTGTATATCGTAATTGTGTCATTACGAGAACAGTTATTACCTTCTAAAAAAGAAGATGAAGATAAAATAGAAGCCCTAGAAACTAACGGAAAAGTTCCAGTGAATCATTAATGTAGAGACGTAGCAATGCTACGTCTCTCTACAGTTAGGAGTTAGGAGTTAGGAATTACGTCTTATGTGAATTAGTCGCTCAAACCATTATTCTCAGGTTGATAAATTAAAAATAGAGATTTCAGCGAGC
>JBCBHT010000349.1:0-6699 GCA_038525335.1 Cyanobacteria bacterium J06621_15
AGCGAAGCAATCTCAAAGTGTTGCGATTGCTTCGTTTCACTTCGTTCCACTCGCAATGACAAATGCACAATTAATTTCGCCTAAGTACTTAAATTAATGATTTGTATAAAACTCAGTCCACTGAAGTGGACTTTCGCTGTTAGCCTGGGAATTGATTCCCAGGTGGTTTTAAACTTCAACTCCCTGCAAAATCCCCACAATAACCTTTGCTAAATCATCCAAATCATCAGGTACTCTAAACAATTTAATATCTTGAGTAACTACCTGTTGAGTTCTATCTAATTTCCCAAATCTCCACACATCACCGATTGTTACTGCACCATAATAGATATCTTGTTCTTCAACTTGAGATAAAGCAATTAATTCTACAGCTAATTGAGTAAAACCTCTGGTTAAATCATCATTTTTCGCTTCAATTACTAAAAACTGATTTTTTAATTTTAGTAAATAGTCTAAATTCCCTTTTAATATATTGCTAACCCGTAACGGATATTCAATCCGCATTTTACATTCACAGTAACGAATTACTTCCAACAGTAAAGGAGAAACTAAAGTCTCTCTTCTTGCAGTTTCATTACTCAAGCTTATAAAAGGTAAAATTTCTCTAATTTTTTGTTTTAATTCTGCCGTTCTTTGTAATTCAAGATTAGTTTTAGGTAAAGATAATCCTTGGATTACAAGGGTATAGTCAAATTCAGCCAAAATCTCATCTGGTTCGTAAGATAACTCGAAATAAGAACGAAAAGTATAATCCCTACCTTCTTCTAAAATCTTTCTTTTTGCCATAAGACAATTTACTTATTCGATTAGAGAATAACCATTCGGACAATTGACTTTATAATCAATCCATTTCATTTTATCGGGTGATTTTTGCGTTGGATTGTCGCTTTCACAAATTATATACTTTACCGTATACTCGTTGTGAGTTTTAGCAAAATAAGTTGCACCAGTATAGCTTTTTAAAAACATCTGCTTTGCTACTGCTGCGTATTGCACTATCTTTTGCTCGTCAAATACAATAAATTTATAAGAATAGTATTTTGTTTCTGGATTCAGATTTATTCCTAAATCGTCGAAATTAGATGTAAATTTATTATGCTCGTATATATGAGCCATTTCAGCTACAGCTATTGCAGTAATTTTAGTTCGAGCATTTTCCTCAGTTGGATTGTATGAGTTACATCCGAAAAGAGATAATATCAATCCATAGCTAATTAAGGTTAATTTTCTCATTTATTTGAATCAATCAATTATTAAATGAGTATTCCCAAATTTACTCTATAAATAAACAATTATCAAAAAAAAATTAACACCGTTAACTAAAAATCAACGGTGTCGGAATTAGATTAAATCATATCTAGATAAATTATTCAAAAAAAGCTGATAATTTGAAAATTTTTAATTAACCAACTGCAAATCCAGTATATTGTCTTACTAAAGGCTCATGAAACGCTAAAACAATATCTGATTTTGGAACTCCTAAATTAACTAATTCATCAGCAATTCCGATTTCAGTACCATCGTGATGTATCCAGATTTTCTCACTTTTAATAGCTAGATGTAAAACACACCCATACATTGGTTTTCTGTTCTTCCATCCCGTGTGAACAACTTGATAATGGTCACGTTCGGTATCAAATATTAATTCAGTTCTCGCTTCTCCATCCGAAGTACTAAGACCTACATAATCACTCAATAACTGTTTGATATAAGTACGATAGCTTTCTAATTTTTCCATTCTAATATTACCTCTTCAAATGGGTCGTAAATTATTAATGTAATTTGAAAGCGTTTGATAACAATTGAATTACTAATATGATAATTAAATTATCCTACTATCTAAGATAATAGTAATCCAAAAAAAAATCGACACCGCTAACAAAAAGTCAACGATGTCGAATAAGAGATGATTATTATGTAAGATATAAAGTCAATATATTGTTAAAAAAACTAAAATTTAATTCCCAATTGACCGTTAAAACCACGACGGGAATTATAACCAGCACCAACCATTAAATTATTAGTAGGATTAACCTGTACACCACCAGAAACCGATACACCTTTACCCTCGGTATAATAACCTACTCCAACATAAGGAGAAACCGCAGGTAGAGGAAGGAACTGCAGTACGTCTACACCAACAGCACCATCTTCTCCTACTCCTAATTCAGCACCGTAACCCATTACTTTCGCACCAACAGCATAAGTAACGTCACCATCTTTAGCACCTACAGATACCCAAGGTTGAGGAACTACATTAGGAACGATTTGAGCATCAGCACGTTGAGGTGCAATTATAGCTAATAAACCTAAAGATGCAACTAAAGTTTTACCAATAAGAGCTACTTTCATTTTGGACTCCTTCACTACCTATAAATAATTATGATTTGTTCATAACTAACTTACCGTGACGAATATTACACTGTTTGTGTGCCAATGAATGAAAAATTTGTGCTGTTTTTTAGGTAAAAGGTTTATTACTGTACGGTAATTGGATAGTCGGGTGTAGGGTTCAATGGACAACTAAACACATATTTTCCGGGTTTGAGAGTGATTTGATAATCTTGGGTATCACCTTTATTTAATCCACCTCCACTGACTTTGGGTAAAGTGACTTGATTAACTCCTTCTCCACGTAAATAAAAACCTAATTCGTAAGGAACATCTTGGTTAGTGACTCTAAAGGTATATTTTCCGGGTTTTAATGTTAAAGGTTTGAAATTCTGTTTTCGTTCGGATAGAGTTTTATTATTAATTTGCTTGCAGTCTTCAGCTTTTGTAGTTTGGTATTCATAATCTTTACTCTCAGTTTCCAGAAATTGGCAGCCAGTTTGAGTTAAATTGACTATCTCTGGTGCTGTTGTTTCGCTACTTTGCTGCTCGGAATTTGATTGTGTATTTACGCAAGCAGTTGTCAAAGTTAGCAGTAATAAACTTAATTGTAATTTACGTTGCATTTATTTGATATTCCCCTCAGATTACCATTTAACTTTATTAGAAATATTCCACCTCAGATGAAAGATAGCTTAATTTAGTATTAATTTTCACTCTGATAAAGGAACAAAGTGAATATAATTTGTAATATTTCCCTCCGGGACACGCTACGCTAACACTGTTTACTGTTCACTGATAACTGTTTTAGTTTGAGTAAAAAATTCTACTGCTTGGTTTGCTTGTCCCTGTAAGTCTCCGAAAAAGCTTTTTTTGCAACCGCTGAAAGGTAAGAATGCTGTTGGTATTGTTGGTGCAATGTTTACACCGATGCTACCGGTTTCTGCTTGGTAAGTAAATCTACGCGCTGCTACTGCGGATTTGGTAAATAAACAAGCCATTTTTCCGAATGGATTATTGTTTACTATAGAAATTGCTTCATCAACATTATTTACATGTATTAAACTCATTACTGGTCCAGATATTTCTGTATTGGCAATTTCACTCAAAGGATTTACGTTTTGTAAAATCGTCGGACGAATGAAATTACCTTCTTCATAACCCGGTATCAACGGATTTCTACCGTCTACCAATAACTTTGCACCCGATGACACTCCTTTTTCAATCAATCCTTCAATTCTAATCTTACTTCCAGTATTTATTATTGCTCCCATTTCTATTCCATCATCTAAACCGTTACCCACAACTCTTTTATTTGCAGCTTCTACGATTGCTTGGGTAAAATTATCTTTTGCTTCCCCTACAGTGATTGCTATGGAAGCAGCAAAACAGCTTTGTCCAGCACAACTGAAACCACTATCAGCAGCAATTCTGACTGTATTAACCATATCTGCATCAGGTAAAATTACAATCGGATTTTTTGCACCACCATGACACTGTATTCTTTTACTATTTGCAGCACCCCAGCTATAAATATATTTGGCTACCGGTGTGGAACCAACAAAACTGATTGCTTTAATTTGAGGATGTTCTACTATTGCATCTACAGTTTCCTTGGAACCGTTCACCAAATTTACTACACCTTCGGGTAAACCAGTTTGTTCTAGTAGCTGAAAAATCTTCTGCATCGTCAACGGTACCTTTTGTGAAGGTTTAACAATGTAGGTATTACCGCAAGCTATAGCGTATGGTAAAAACCAAAAAGGAATCAATCCTGGAAAACTGAAAGCACAAATTGCAGCACATACACCCAGTGGTTGACGAATCATCATTCCATCAATCCCATCTCCCACATCTTCAAGATAATTTCCTCCCAACATCATGGGAATACCGCAAGCGATTTCGACATTTTCTATAGCACGTCGCATTTCAATCCTTGATTCAACCAAGGTTTTTCCGGATTCTACGGTAATTGTACGAGCGATGTCTTCTAAATTTTCTTCTAATAAATATTTGAGTATAAATAAAAATTGCACTCGTTGTGAAGCAGGAGTACGTCTCCAGGATTTAAAAGCTTTCGTAGCAGATTCGGTAGCTTCGTTTACTTCCGATTTTGGTGATAAAGGAACTTTCCCGAGCAATTCTGCTGTCGTTGGATTTATAACTTCAAGATGTTCTGTTGCTGTGGACTTTTGCCATTTACCGTTTATATAGTTGGGGAGAATATTCATAGGATGGTTGGTAGATACAAGAATAAATATGAATATCAACATATTATTCTTTTAATTAGTAAGCGTCTCGTTTTAACTAGATATATGATTTAGCCATAATTGGCTTATAGAAATAAAAACTTATTTATATATCAATTCAAATTGATATTTATTTATATTTTGAATAAGTTAAAATCAACCAATTTATTGTTGATTAGACTACAAAATAATCGTTTTTATGACAATAAATCGGGTTTCTGTTATTGGTCAATAAATTATTGAAAATTAAGATTGGAACCATTGTTTTTTTCTAAACGTCTTCAAAATAATCTCAAATTTACAGATTATCAATCAAAATTATTTTTCGGAAATTACTGTTATTTATTTTCCGGAGAATATATACAATAAGTGAAAACTTTATTCAAGCAAATTATCTGTTTGTTCGCAAATTATATACATGAAACTACCCTTATTTTTCATTAGTGCTGCTAGCAGTATTTTACTGTTATCCTCTCCATTAAATGCGGCTAATTTTCAATCATGGCATTTTAATCCTACAAGAAATCAACTTAACTTAACTACAGATTCGGGAGTTCAACCCAGAGCGTTTTTAATTAATAATCCGACCCGACTTGTAATTGATTTACCCGGTACGCAATTAAAGGGTAATACTAAACGTAAAAAATATAGTTCGGCTGTAAAAGAAGTTAGAGTAGGTAAAGTTAACGATAACACTACTCGATTGGTTGTAGAATTAGCTCCTGGTTATACAGTTTCTCCTGAGAAAATATTAGTTAGAGGTGATACTTCTTCCCACTGGATAGTTAATTTTTCATCTATAGAACGCAGTATTTCTAATTTTAATAGTAATTCTGGTGAAGAAAAGATTCCCGTACAGTTTCCTAATGCTTCCTCATTTGCTGGTGTTGTTCCGCTAGGAAGTCAAATACCACAACTCTATTCTAAAGTTAAAAGTTTGATGTCTCGTTACAGTTATTTAGACCCAGGAATGTTTTTCTTGGATTTAGAAACGGGAGATTATTTAGATATTAATGGAGAAAAAGCATTTCCCGCAGCTTCTACAATTAAACTTCCGCTTTTAGTTGCTTTATTTGAAGAAGTAGACGCAGGTAGAGTTAAACTAAATGAAACCGTAGTAATGCGTCGCGATTTGATGACTGGAGGTTCCGGAACAATGCGTTACAAACGTCCCGGTACTAAGTTTAGTTTGATGGAAACCGTGACTAAAATGATTACCATCAGCGATAATACCGCAACCAATATGGTTATTGACCGTTTGGGTGGTAAAGCTAGGTTAAATCAGCGTTTTCGTAATTGGGGATTGCAAAATACTGTGATTCGCAATCTGCTTGGTGATTTCAAAGGAACTAATACTACTAGTCCCAAAGATTTAGCCAGAGTAGGAGCTATGATTTCTAATAATTTGATATTAAGTAGTAGCAGTCGTGCCAAAGTATTAGATATTATGCATCGGGTTAGGAATAAAGCTTATTTAGGATCTGGTATTGGTAAAAATGCAAAATTTGCTAATAAAACAGGAACTTTAGGAATTGTTCTTGGTGATACAGGGATTGTTACAATGCCAAATGGTAAGCGTTATTTAGCAGGTCTGATAGTAAGAAGACCCTTCCGAGATAGACGTGCTAAATCGTTTATTAAACAAGTTTCTCAAATAGTTTACGGACACATCAATAAATCACAGGTAAGCAGTTTACCGAAATGATTTTATGTTTGAATATATATTTTTGAATATCTCTTTTTAGTTCTCTAGAGACGGGGTGTAATATGCTCCGTCTTTATTTATTTTTTGCCTTTATAAATATCTTTGAAACAAGTAGTTAAACATCATTAATTATATATTGTCATTGCGAGCGAAGCGAAGCAATCGCAAGGGCTAGGATTGCTTCGCTTCGCTCGCAATGACGATAAGTATTTTTGTTAACTTATTTAATTAATATCATGTTCGGATGTTTATTAGAACTGCTTAAGAATGATGCAAGAAGTTAGATTCATTTCTCTTTGTTATTAATATCTCTCTTCATTTCGGGAATTATAAGTTAGTTCAGCCATTATCGATTTATATGGTACCTTAGTACTATATAATCAAGAATAAAAAATAAATAAATAAATAAATAAT
>JBCBHT010000350.1:0-6634 GCA_038525335.1 Cyanobacteria bacterium J06621_15
AAGAAGGTAAACTTGAACCAAGCTCAATCAATAACTTTAGTAA
Organism: Cyanobacteria bacterium J06621_15; assembly: GCA_038525335.1. Taxonomy (GTDB): domain Bacteria; phylum Cyanobacteriota; class Cyanobacteriia; order Cyanobacteriales; family Nostocaceae; genus Rivularia. The sequence continues at coordinate 44 of JBCBHT010000350.1, forward strand.
AAGAGCATTTGTAGAAACTGCCAAATCTTCACCCGAAGTGCAAGTCATGGTAAGTGAAGCGGCACAAAACGGCGATAGAATCACCAGAAGAGAAGTAAAGCAACTCTCAGAAGAATGGACAGCAATGTCCTCAGAGTTAGTACCCCAACCAGTCAAGCAAAAGGTAGCAGATAACACTCTTCCTCCTCGCTATCTTGCACCACTGGTAAAAGAAATGGAGAAACTACCAGAACCCCATCAAGCAGTAATTCAAGACGAAATTACTGCAAATCCAGATGTTGATACCCTAAAAAATGCTACTTCCGAAGCCCGCTATCTAGCAAAATATTTGAAAGCAGCAGTACAGGTACAAGCTTTATCCAACGAAGAAGTAGATATAGAAACAGCTTTAGAAGAAGCTCAAAGAGTCGGATGCATGAATGTAGCCGCTGATTTAGTAAACCAAGCATCTCAGATAGAACAAACCATAGCCAAGCTATACATGACCTGGAAACGCATCGCTAATTTAGCAGATAGACTTTACGTAGATACAGGTGCTTCCACACCACATCTCAGGTCGCTACTCGATTGTTTAGAACCCCTCGGTGGAGAAATTATGGAATTACAAATTAGCGGTACAAACGAACGCACGGTACGCTTGCAAATTCAAGAAAGCGAGTAATCAGTTAACAATTATCAATTAACAATTAACAATTTTTCCCGGTCGGGTGTGGATCATCAATTATCAGCGAACAGGTTGAATTCTTTTGCTTATTTACTGCCAAGCTTTGATTAAATGAGGCGAATTTATTACGTTATGTAGATATTCTGAACTTAGCCCGTCTGCACGGGCTACAAGCCAAAGTAAAAGTAATTCAAAACCCAATTGAATCTTGCCAAAATTATCATTACTTATCAAATCCGTTATACAGGTAAGTACTAATAATTAATGATTCACATCCCACCAATGAAAATTATTAATTGATAACTGATAATTGATAATTGATAACTGATTAAAGCTCGCTGTCAATTATAAATATTGCTCCACGCATCTGTAAATCCAACTTTATAGCTTTAGAAAGTCCTTTATTGTATCCAAATAAAGCATTCTCTACATTTGCACCATTGAGGTCGGTATGACTTAAATTAGCACCAACCAAATAAGCATTGCTCAAGTTTGCTGTGGCTAAAAATGCGTTCTTGAAATTTGTGTAGCTAAAGTTAGAATTAACCAGATTAGCGTAGCGTAAATCAGCACCAGATAAATTGACACAGCTAAGATTGGCATTACTTATATCAGCACCACGTAAATCAGCTGTTTTCATCACAGCATCTCGCAAGTCAGCACCAGATAATTCAGCTTCACTCAGATTTGAAATACTCAAATTAGCATTCCGTAAATCAGCACCTACTAATTGAACACCGTTAAGCAAAGCTTGGCTGAGATTAGCACCTTTAAGTTTTGCACCTGCTAAATAAGCATATTGCAGACGAACTCGGCTCAAATCAGCACCACTAAGGTTAGCACGACTTAAATTAGCATCATCTAATCTGCTGCCAGGAAAATCTCTCTCTCCTAATGCATAACGTTGAAGTAGTTCGCTTGAACTTGATGCCATTAACACAATAGGTAGTCTCTTATTATCCAATGAATTCATGTTGCAATCGATGCGCTTATTTCAATCTAAGCTTAAGCCAAAAGCCTTTACCTACAAGTACTTATTGATGACAGTTTATTTCATTGTCCAAAAATCATTACCTTGAAATGCAATTGTTATTGTACCGAATTATTACGGATGTATGACACTTTACTTAGTGGCATAGGGCATGGGCATGGGGGATTGGGCATTGGTAGAGAGGGGGTAGAGGGGGAAGAAAGAGGGAGAGAGTGAGAGAAATTAATAACTAATAACTAATAACTCCTAACTCCTAACTCCTAACTCCTAACTCCTAACTCCTAACTCCTAACTATTCCCCAATGCCCAATCCCCAATTCCCCAATCCCTTAATTTTTAATTCCAGTTGTGGCGATACCGCGTATAAACTGTCGCTGACCGATAAGAAATAGCAGCATTACGGGTAAGGTGGCTATTGTCACTGCTGCCATTAGTAAGGGCCAGTTGTTGGTAAATTGTTCTTGAAATTCAGCTAATGCTAACTGTACTGTTCTTAACTCGGGTCTAGTTGTAAATACTAAAGGTTTAAATAAATCGTTCCATTCACCGATAAAAGTAAATAAAAATAGTGTTACTAATGCCGGACGTGCTAAAGGTAACATCACTTGCCATAATATTTGCAGTCTGTTTGCTCCATCTATCGCTGCTGCTTCTTCTAGCTCTACAGGAATACTTTGGAAGTACTGTCTTAGCAAAAAAATACCGAATCCGTTGGCAGCAGTAGGTAATATTAATGCCCAGTAGGTGTTGATTAAATTTCCCCACTTAAGTACTAAAAATACGGGAATTACGAGTAACTGAAATGGAATTACCAACGTCGCTAATACTATCAAAAGTAATAATTCACGTCCTTTAAACTTTAATCTTGCTAATGCATAACCAGCCAATGCCGACGTTATAATTTGAAAAGAAGTTACCGCCAGCGCTATGAAGGTAGAGTTAGCAAACGCTAGTAAAAATTTACCTCGCCCCCAAGCATCGCGGTAATTGGATAAAGACCAGCCATTTCTCGGTAACAAGCTTTGAGTTGTCCCATCCGACGCGAATGATGTCAGGAAAACCACTAGTAGCGGCAATAGAATAATAGCTGCCAATATTAATAGCAATCCGCTAGTAAAAAAGTTACCGGATTTTCGCGTTCGGTCTGGTTTGAACATAAATAAAGCTTTATTAAACACATTAGTTTTTCTGTTACTAGAGCAATCGCCCCCAGCAAGAGCTAATCTATAACATAGTGGGTTGTTAAGTAAAATTAAACCACGTATATTTTTGTTGATGGTGAAGGTTAAAAAAATGAAGCATGAAACTAAATATCGGCAATGTTAGTTATTAAGCACACGTAATTTATACTCACGACTTTAGACTAGTAATAGGTTTTGATGGCTGAGGTAAATGTAGTTTTGTTTTAACTTCATTGTACAGTTCAACTTCATTCCAACTTCACTTGAGTAGCGCAGTACTACATACTTTCATATCGGGAGGGAATCCAAGATGCAGGAGCTTATAGCCCCATCTGAACTTGATTATCGCGGTGAGACATACAAAGACGCTTTTAGCCGCATTAATGCAATTGTGGTCGAAGGAGAACAAGAAGCATACGAAAATTATTTATCATTGGCGGAATTACTTCCAGAAAATAAAGATGATTTAGTGCGTCTTTCTAAAATGGAAATGCGACACAAAAAAGGTTTTCAAGCTTGTGCTAAAAACCTGGAAGTAACTGCGGATATGGAATTTGGAAAGAAGTTATTTGCTCAATTGCATCAAAATTTCCAAGACGCAGCAGCAGAAGGCAAGATTGTTACCTGCTTGCTAATTCAATCTTTGATTATCGAATGTTTTGCAATTGCTGCTTACCACATTTTTATCCCAGTAGCGGATGATTTCTCCAAGAAAATTACTGAGGGTGTTGTAAAGGATGAGTATACTCACCTTAACTTTGGAGAAGAATGGTTAAAAGCCCATTTTGAAGAATCAAAAGCTGAACTAGAAGAGGCTAACGCTCAAAATCTTCCTATCATCTGGAAAATGCTGAATGAAGTAGCAGAAGATGCTGAAGTAATGGCAATGCCTAAAGATGCTTTAGTGGAAGATTTCATGATTCAGTATGGAGATGCTTTGAGTAACATCGGCTTCACCACTCGCGATATCATGCGTCTTTCTGCATACGGACTTAGAGCTGCTTAAAAAGTAGAGATTTATCCCCTAGGATAAAACACAACGGACATCGCTCCTTTTCTTTTGATTGATTAGTACTTTCGGGTGCTTTTTGGATAGGAGCGGTTGTCTCATGCTTCTATTTACATGCTAGTGAGCAAAACAATTTTGGATTTCAGATTAAGTACAATTCAATTTTGGGTTTGAAGTTCTAATTGTTACTTCTAATAGGACAATCCAAAATCGTAAATCGTAAATCTCAAATCTAAAATCCATTGACTTCAAATCATTTAATAAAGAATACGCCCTCATTTAATAGTTCATGTTTGGTCTAATCGGACATCTTACAAATTTACAACACGCACAAGAAGTAGCTGGAAAGTTAGGCTACCCAGAATATGCTGAACAAGGTTTAGATTTTTGGTGTAGTGCTCCACCCATATTAGTCGAAGATTTTACGGTGACAAGTGTAACCGGACAAAAAATCGAAGGCCGCTATCTAGAGTCTTGTTTTTTACCGGAAATGCTGGCAACTCGTCGCATGAAAGCTGCTACTCGTAAAGTATTGAATGCGATGGCTCACGCCCAAAAGCACGGTATCAATATTACTGCTTTAGGCGGCTTTTCTTCGATTATTTTTGAGAATTTTAAGTTAGAACAAATTCCGCAAATCCGCAATATCAAGTTGGAGTTTGAACGGTTTACTACAGGAAATACTCATACTGCCTATATTATTTGTCGGCAGGTAGAGCAAGCTTCCAAAAAACTGGGAATTGAACTTGAAAAAGCAACTGTGGCAATATGTGGAGCGACAGGAGACATTGGCAGCGCTGTATGTCGCTGGCTGGATGCAAAGACAAATGTCAAGGAAATGTTGCTCATAGCACGCAATACCGAACGGCTGACATCCTTGCAATCTGACCTCGGGCGTGGAAAAATAATGGGTTTAGAGGAAGCGTTACCCCAAGCAGATATTATTGTTTGGGTTGCCAGCATGCCTAAAGGTGTGGAAATTGAACCCAATACCTTAAAGAAACCTTGTTTGCTAATCGATGGTGGTTATCCCAAAAATTTAGGAACCAAGGTTGTACACCCAGAGGTATGCGTACTCAACGGTGGTATTGTAGAACATTCTCTCGACATTGACTGGAAAATTATGGACATTGTTCGGATGGATGTTCCAGCACGTCAACTTTTTGCTTGTTTTGCTGAATCAATGCTGCTTGAATTTGAAAAGTTGCACACTAACTTTTCTTGGGGACGCAATCAGATTACCGTAGAGAAAATGGAGCAGATTGGTGAGGTGTCCGTTAAACACGGATTCCGACCGCTGCTAGTGTGACAGTTAACAGTTAACAAAGGGGCTTAGAAAAATTATCCTGAATTTAAACAATCCTAAATTTAAACAAAGGATATTTTTGATAAAACAGTTCTCTAGTAGTTAACGGTTAACGATTAATTGTTATGAGTGAAGGGTCAGGAATTGTTTTTACAGTTTCTCAACTCGTAGCTCATAACGCTCGTAACTTGTAACTCAAAACTCATTATTCAACCAATGCCTACACAAGAGCGTAAACCGCTACTTTTGGACTTTGAAAAGCCCCTAGCAGAACTGGCTAACCGCATTGAGCAGATTCGTAAACTTGCAGAAGAAAACGGTGTAGATGTAACGAATCAAATACATCAGTTAGAAGCGCGAGCTATGCAGCTACGCGAAGAGATTTTTAGCAGTTTGTCTCCTACTCAGCGATTGCAGGTTGCTCGTCATCCTCGTCGTCCCAGCACTTTGGATTATATTCAAGCAATTACGGATGAATGGATTGAATTGCATGGGGATAGATGTGGTTCGGATGACCCAGCTTTAGTTGGTGGAGTAGCACGTTTAGGAAATCAACCTGTAGTCATTTTGGGTCATCAAAAAGGAAGAGATACCAAAGATAATATTGCTCGTAATTTTGGTATGGCTTCTCCCGGTGGATATCGTAAAGCTTTGCGGTTGATGGAACATGCTAATAAGTTTGGTATGCCCATTGTTACTTTTATTGACACTCCCGGTGCTTTACCTACTGTAATAGCCGAACAACAAGGTCAAGGGGAAGCAATTGCTTATAATTTGCGAGAAATGTTTTCCTATGATGTGCCAATTATTTGTACTGTCATCGGTGAGGGTGGCTCCGGTGGTGCGCTCGGTATTGGAATTGGTGATAGGGTAATGATGTTTGAGCATGCCGTTTATACCGTTGCTACACCCGAAGCTTGTGCGGCGATTTTATGGAAAGATGCAGGTAAAGCTCCTCAAGCAACGTCAGCTTTGAAAATTATTTCTCACGACCTGAAAAAATTAGGTATCATCGACCAGATATTAACAGAACCAGTTGGTGGCGCTCATTCTGACCCCCTACAAGCTGCTAACAGCCTGAAAGGAGCGCTAATAGAAAACCTTGAGGTACTTAACGCTTTAACACCCCAAGAGAGAAAAGAAATGCGTTATCAAAGATTCCGCAAAATGGGAGTCTTTACCGAAGCAGCACAATAACAGCTTTTGCAATAACTTCTTCAATAAAAAATTATCGCTGCTCGGTAATGATATAATTGCCTATGGTGCTTAACAGTTCTTAATAGTTATGATTGAAAATAACTGTTTCGCCATAGGCATTTGTAATTGATGGCTAGATATTAGTCATCTTCCAGATGTATTCAAATCTTTTATCGTTGATTAACCAATTTATCGAGCTTAAATATTTAGAAAATTACAGCATATTTTATTTTTTTGAGGTAC
>JBCBHT010000351.1:0-298 GCA_038525335.1 Cyanobacteria bacterium J06621_15
AACCCCGAAAACAGAACAAATCTATCGCTGTGAGAAAATGTTAGATTTAAGGGGATAGTGATTTGTTGTTTTCGGGGTTTACATCAAAAAATAATTATTGATAATTAATCTATTTCTTAGAAAAGAAAAATAAACAATATTTCTATTAATAAATTATTGATATTGCTGCTTAAAACAGAATGTTATCTATTATATCAATGGGCTTAGATGGAATTCAATGCAATATTGACTTGGGGGAATCCATTTAATGCAGACCTAAAAATAATTTATAAAAAAAGCCTAATGGGAAGAACGTAGA
>JBCBHT010000351.1:308-6619 GCA_038525335.1 Cyanobacteria bacterium J06621_15
GCTTAGACGTTTGCTGCCCAAGGTCTATCAAACCCTCGCCGCTTAAAGATGGTCTTTTTTTGTCGCGTTCGACCGGTAATAACCGGATTTTACTCTCTATAGAGAATATCATACCACGCTAGGCGAACCTATCTAAAATAAAATATTTTAAAACTTAATCTTTTAACTGATAACTGATGGAAGGGAATACTTTTAATATCAACAACGAACAATCTGAAAGGTTGAAATTTGCCAATGCTTGAAAATCTAATTATTGCCGAATTAACACCAGAACAACAAGAATTAATTCCGGATTATCGAGAAATAATTCTTCCCAACCTTACATCCGAACAAAGAGCTTTAATTCCGGTTTATCGGGAGAAGTGGCGAAAAATTGCGCTTTCAACAGAAAGGTTGATGAAGAGAAAGCAACTGAAGTAATAAAACAGTTTGTCAATGGCTAAATAGAGAAGAACCATTAATTGAATTTTTTGATAGTCCTTCAGAACCAATGCATTTATTAAAAATGACTTGTCCAAGTACGGGATATATCCATTTTTTACGGGTTCCTCCCGATATAATTTCAGCGAGAGAAGCAATAACTTGGATTAACTGGGAAATTGACCCCGAAGAATTTGAAATACAGAGGTGATTTAATTTCATTTAATTTAATTTAATCCAAAATATCGCTATTCTATTTTTTCGGATTTATCTGATTTATCCGTACTACTTGCTTATTTTCTTACAATGATAAAAAAAATATACTTAAAAATACTTGACAACTTGAGAAATAGATTATAAATGTATTCAAGTTAACAAAACTAATATTAAAACAAATAAATGCTCTAAGTCGGAAACACTACACATTACGCGCCAGTCTGTTGAAAAGCAGAAGCAATAAATGTGTTTATAGATATATGAATAGCGAGGTCAAAGTGGCTGAATCTGGGGAAGGGCTACTCCATTCAATTTTTAAAGGTGTAAAAGCAAGTCTTGGTGCCAAAATAGCACTTGGTATTGTCAGTGCTGTTCCCGTTACTTTCGCAACTTTTGCAGCAGAAGCCGCAGAGGTTGAAATAAATCCACCGTCACCTAGACTAGGAGACACAATATCGGTGATTGTTATACCTGATAACCCTTCTAACGGTGGGAATTTACAAGTAACCAGCAACGGAAAAAGTTATCCAGCATTTCCAATTGCACCAAATAAATACCGTGCATTTATTCCTACAACTCCACTGGAAAAATATGGAAGAAGAGTGGTTCGTGTTTCAGGTCAAGGGACAAGAACGCGAAATTTAGCTGTATGGGTCAGCAATCGTAGATTTCCTACCCAAAGAATTAATTTACCCCCTGGTAAAGCAGGTGTAAAAGCAACACAGCTAGAACTCGATAGAGTTAAAAAATTCAAAGCACTTGTTACCCCGCGAAAAATGTGGAGCGGTCCTTTACTTAGACCAAATGGTTCGCGAATTAGTACAATCTATGGTGTTCGTCGCTACTATAATGGTAAATTTGCGAATAACTACTATCATCGCGGCGTTGACTACGCAGGTGGCTATGGTTCGCCCGTAATTGCACCTGCTGCTGGACGGGTTGCTTTGGTAGGTAAAGAATCTCAAGGTTTCAAAGTACACGGAAACATTGTGGGTATTGACCATGGACAAGGAGTAACCAGTATTTATATGCACCTGAATGGCATTAACGTTAAAGAAGGTGACATGGTAAGAGCGGGACAACGGATTGGTGGTATCGGTTCTACTGGTGCTTCTACGGGTCCTCATTTACACTGGGGTTGGTACGTTAATGGACAAGCTGTAGACCCTGTACCCTGGAGATTCAAGGGAATCAAGTAAAGGGGATGCTATTAGTTAGTTTTCTCAGTAAAATGTGTATTGTTTACCCAAATCGGGGAAAAGTAATAAATTAAACCGGTACCGTCCTACCTTACTTTGGTAGCTGATAATAAAATGAGCGTTATGAGTATTGAAAAAATTGTAGAACAAGCTCTCCAGGATGGTTATTTAACACCAGCAATGGAAGCTGAAGTTGGGCGCATCTGCGATAATGCCTCCGAACTCTCTATAGAAGAGTACATGGCACTTGATAGATTAATGGGGGCATTGTTAACTGGTGAGGTAGTGGCGGTACCTCGTAAACAATTTATCAACGTTATGGAAGAACTGGTGTTAACGGAGGCGATTGCACGAGTAGCAGAAATTGAAGCTACTAGCGAAAGTTCCCTTGATGTGGGGGATATAGCCGCTTATGCACTCAACCGTTTGCCACCCCTGTACGCTACCACCGAAGAAGGTGCTGCTTACCAACGTCAAACAGCTAAAGAGGAACTCCAGGCTCTTATTTCGCAACAAGTAAGAGAAGCCATTTCTCGCTATTTGGATAGACCTAACTTCTTCCCCGAACGTCAAGCAATCAGTAAAAACAGCGGTAATGAAGTATTGCGACAAGTCAGTACTTTGCTTCAATCTTATGCTCCCAATTTTGAGCAGAAGAATTGAGAATAGGTAATGGGTAATAGGTATTGGGTCATGGGTAATTGGTGAATTAATTTTTATTCACACAAAACTTATAATCATTAACTTCTTACCTTTAACCTTTAACCCTTTACCCGACTACTTCCGTACCTGCACCGGTACTCCTAAACTAATTTGTTCGTATAGTAAGCGAACGTCGGGATTACGCATTCTCAAGCAGCCATGGGATACCGGACTTCCTACGAGTTCTGAGTCGGGTGTTCCATGAAAACCAATTTCGTTGTGTCCATCAGACCAAAAACCAATCCAGCGTTCTCCTAAAGGACTATTTGGTCCTGCTTCAAAAACTTTACCTGTAATTGGATGCTGCCATGCAGGAAACTTTTGCATGTGCATCACTTCAAAAGTACCTGTAGGTGTTTCCCAACCCTTCTTCCCTACACCAATCGGATAGCTAGCGATAACCGTATTCTGACGATACATATAAACTCTACGGTCGCTTAAATCAACGACAACTTTTTTCGGAGCAGATGTATTTAGACGCTTTGCTTCTACTTTTTGTGAAGAGGCTAATACTGGTTTATTTGATGATGACTTGTTAACAGCTTCTGACGCTACATTTTTCCCTACAGACAGAAAACCTCTAATTTGCTTTTGAAAAAAGTTTTCTTTATTAGAAGGCGCATTTACTGCGTCTACAGGTTTAGTTTTTCTAACTCTACCAGAATTTTTAACCGTTTTCATTTGGGTTGTACTAATTCTGAGATGAAGAGTTAAGGATAAAACTGCTGTAATAAAGCACAGCAACATTACTACACGTGTTAAAGAATCATTTCTAACCATTTTTTTTCTCCAGAAAGCCTCTCATATACAGACCTCTTTCTCTTAAATAATCTTTTAACTAATCTTAATTAGCGTCACTCTCATCAAACATTTACAAACTCTTATGAATTTATTTACTAATTTACCGTCTATTTGCGGGCAAACTAGGGCTATCACGGTTTAAAAATTACTTGTGATACAAGAAAAATTCAAGCTATGGGCTAATATCCGGAACTATTTGAGTGTAATCACCAATCATTAACGTAAGAAGAAGGGAGAAAAATTATGTTAGAGAAATTATTGCTTGCGGCAAGTATTACATTTTCCCTGAATATGTTTGTACAGGTTCAGGTTCCATTACGTAACAACCCCGAAGGTGTTTATCCTTCTCATGTAGACACAACACCTCAGATTTTAGTCAAGATGCTACAAAAATAGACCTATGAAGCATCATTAAATACCTAAATTAAATCAAATCTTGTATTTTATTAAACTTGTACTCAAAAGTAATAGTTATTTTTCAAAACTTTTATATAAATTTTATAAATTTATGATTTGTTCTTTTTTATATCAAAGGCTTAAAATAGTTATTCGTAATATGCCTTTTGTGACTCGCTGATTTTCAAAAGCGATGCATAGTTTGATTCGCAAAAAATTTTAAGTGCAGGACAAATTGTTACAAAGACTGGCATTATACAAAATCGGGATTTGGTATTCCCAAATACAAGTCTCCTTATCTTTGATATTTTACAAGATAGCCAATTATCAGAACTGTCACTGTGCGGCTATATGAACTTATATCAACGATATTAGCTTTTAAAGTTAGTAATAGTGGACAGAATAGCCATTATTCTAAGTTAATTACAAACCGTGTTTACACTGAATTTTTTCCCAAATATTTGTTCCAGTTACAAATCCGTCACTTTTTGTGGGAACTAACTGAATTTCTTCAGGTCTAATAGATAGGGATGATTTAAAGCCAGTAAGATATATGAGCCAATCGATTACTGCATCTTGGTCTACACTCGATGCAAGGCTGCCGGAAGCACCAGTAGAAGTTGATAAACTTTCAAACCATGACCTGATTTTGCGCTGTCAAACAGGAGTACGTCCTGAACGTACTGCTTTTGCAGAACTGATGCGTCGCTATCAATCACAAGTTGATAGAGTTTTATATCACTTAGCACCCGATTGGGCTGATAGAGCAGATTTAGCTCAAGAAGTCTGGATACGAGTTTTCCGAAATATTAGTCGATTGCAAGACCCGTGTAAATTCCGAGGTTGGTTGAGTCGTATTGCGACAAACTTGTTTTATGACGAGTTACGTAAACGTAAAAGAGTTGTTAGTCCTTTATCACTAGATGCTCCCCGTACTTTGGACGACGGAGAAATGGATTGGGAAATCGCTGGTGATACCCCCGGTCCCGAGGAAGAATTGACAACAAGAGAATTTTACGAGCAATTACGTTTAGCAATCGCAGATTTACCCGAAGTATTTCGCACCACTATAGTTTTGCGAGAAATTGAAGGATTGGCATACGAAGAAATAGCGGAAATGACTGGTGTTTCTTTGGGAACCGTAAAATCAAGAATTGCGAGAGCTAGATCCCGGTTGCAAACTCAATTACAAAATTATGTAGAGTCCTAAATTGCAGCGTTCATCCTCACATAATGACTATTTATTCTCCGATTAATTTTCTGCCCGATAATATTAAATTTAAAATATGCCCTACCTGCTGAGTGGGGACGGGCTAACGGGAAATACTTTCGCACTGAGCCTAGATTTTATCTATCCAAAATTATTCTTGTCTAAAACAAGCTTTTAGACGAAGAAATCAAAATCTGCTTGGGAAGAATATTTCTCCGAAATAACTCAGAGCAACGAAAAAATAAACTATTTGTTAAGAAATATTTTGTGCATCTGCTGTCGTGAGAATAATACAAAGTCAATTCTTAAGCTTGCCCGCTGTATATACCCGTGTATTAATTGGTAATAATGTTAAGATGAATACAGAACATCACTTTGACAACTCCCGCTTGCAAAGTCAAAAAAAATTGCGGGATGGGAATGACGGTAATACCAATAATTTAACGGGTGCTAAGAATATGGTGAAGCGCGACCGCTTCGAGTTACTAAGTGCTTACCTTGATGGTGAGGTAACTGCTGCCGAACGCAGGCAAGTTGAAGAGTGGCTGGCAAATGATTCATCAGTCCAAAATTTGCACAAGCGACTTTTATCACTGCGGCAAGGATTGCGGAATCTTCCAGTACCGCAAGAAAAATCTATAGAAGAAACGGTTGATAGCGTAATGACAAAATTACGCCGTCGTACCAGAAAGACTTGGATGCTTGGAGGTGCTGCCGTTGCAGCTTGCGTTATTGGTTCGTTAGCCAACTTCATTCCCAACAATCAGGCAGGATTTAGATTTGCTAATAAATCTTTAGAGCAAACACAGCAAGCTCCTTCAGAGGAAATTGCATCTTTGCCGATGGTTACTTTGAACCAACCGCTGGTAAGAATACCTAAAGCCAATCAAAGTCCTCAAGACGGAATCAACTAAACTCAACCTACAAGTTTGGATTCCGAAAACTCTATAGTTAAACTATTTATTAGGAATTAAGAGTTAGAGGTGAATAGTTAAAACACTTCTAAGTTAAAGATTACCATGAATGGTGCAAGTGCGAGCTTATAGCTCGCATTTTTGTCTTTAATTTTTTCTGAGCAGCGACATTGCTAATAATAGTCTGTCCCATTAATCTTGATGGGTGAATGAAAAATAATTTTTTTCTTCCCCCTCTTTCCCCTCCCCAATAATACCCATTAGTTCTGATGGGTAAAAAATTTTTAGTTGTTACATCTTTATCTTTTTATGCCACATATTTGGCGCTAAAGCGCAACTACAAACCCATCAAGATTAACGGGACAGACCACTAGTGCTTCGCCACATTAATTTTGCGGGGTCGAGAGCGTTTATAAAAAAACCGCAGAGAGCGCAGAGGACTCAGAGAAAGAG
>JBCBHT010000352.1:0-6610 GCA_038525335.1 Cyanobacteria bacterium J06621_15
AGACGATAAGCCAGTATCTGCATTACCTCCAAGCAGTTCTATTGCTTCATTGACTTCTAGGCTATGCCAAACGGCTTCTTGTTCGGGCAGAGAATGGGCAGACATCTTGTACGTTAAAGGAAATGGTTACAAGAAACAATCATAGCTAAAGCATTGCTGAGAGAACCATCGAATTTTCAGTTAGCAGTTACCACTTAGCAGTCAGAACTGAAAATCTTGATTTAAACATCTTCCCAGTAAAACCCTAGCGCTAGAGTTTTGAATCAAAATTTATTATCTGCTGTTGAGGAGAAATTGAAAATCTTGATTTAAACATCTTCCCAGTAAAACCCGCTTCGCTAGAGTTTTGAACCAAGGGAATTGGTAATTGGTAATTGGGTATTGATAATTGATAATTGCTACCCCCTCTACCTCATCTCCTTTAACCTAATTAACCTCTTGCCAAAGAGCAAATATCACAATTAATGTGGTACTTGCGAAACCCTTAAACGATTTGCCTTATTATGACGAGTGTACTTCCCGCTTTCACAGTTAGCCAGATGCAAATAGGGCAAAGAACTATTAGACCGTTTGCTGTTGCCTCTTTATACGGCATCGCATTTAAACAAGATAAATTAATTGCTGTTGACCCAAGGCTTGGACATCTACTACAAATTGACCCTCTGAACGACAATACAAAAATTCTGAATTCCCATCAAACAAGAGAATTTATGGATGTTACGGGTCTGGCACTGTGGGAAGATACTTTATGGTTAACGCGAGATAATAGCGTTTATTCGTGTAAGTTAGATTCTTTAGGTTTAGAACATTTTGCTACCTTATCTTATCCCGCAAATGGTATTGCTGTTTGGGGTTCCACCGTTTATGTGAGTTGCGAAAGAATTGGTAAAATTCTTGTTTTTAATCGCAATACGGGTAAGGAAATTGCCCGATTTTATGCTCCTGGTGTGGGACTCGAAAACTTAGCTGTAACGGAAGAAACCCTTTTAGTTTGCGATACCGTAGAACAATCAGTTTACTTTCTTGACAGAGCTACTGGTGAAATTCAATTTAGCGTCCTCACACCTTTTGAATCTCCTACAGGAATAGCATTACATGCCGATTCAAACAACAAGCAAAGCCTTTACGTATCTTACTCATCGGAAGAACCATACATCCGAGATAACCCAAACGCAGAACCAAACCACGAATTAACCTATCGCGACCGCGCTTTTATTCATCCCTTAAATTACCATTTCAATCAGCAAAAACGCACCGCTGTTTCTAATGGTTATTTGCTAGAAATGTCTTACGTAGAGCAAATAGACCCTTTAGAAGAAGTATATTTAAATAATTTAGAATGGCGTATCGCTCTACCTTCAGAAACCGAACGTCAAAAACTAAAGCATGTTGAACCAGTTGGTTTACCTTTTACTGAAGAAATAATCGACGGACAAAGAGTAGCCGTATTTAAATTCGATACCTTAGCTCCGGGAGAACGTCACCTTTTAGGTTGGAAAGCAGTTTTAGAAGTGCGTTCTATCAAATATCGTATTACCCCAAAAGATGTAGAGAATGCTCAAACGCTATCAACAGAATTTATAAATCGTTACTTAATCGACGATGACGACTTAGCAATGGATAGCAACATTGTTCGCGAAGCAGCTATTGAAGCAGTGGGTAACGAAACAAATTTATTGCGAAAAATGTATAGCATTCGCAACTACGTTTACGATAAATTGTCCTACGGAATCAAACCTCATATAGATACCCCAGATATTGTTTTAGAACGCGGCATTGGTTCCTGTGGAGAATACGTAGGAGTTCTGCTAGCATTGTGTCGATTAAACGGCATCGCCTGTCGTACAGTAGGTCGCTACAAATGCCCTCCCTATGCAGAAAAGCAGCGGGTTCCCCTTCAACCAGATTACAATCATGTATGGCTCGAATTTTACATTCCTGGTTATGGTTGGCTACCAATGGAATCGAACCCGGATGATGTCGGAAGAGATGGACCCCATCCTACACGTTATTTTATGGGTTTAAGCTGGTTTCACATCGAAATTGGTAAAGGAATTTCCTTTGAGACAATTAGTTCTGAAGGAAAAAGGATTGAAAAAGAAGAAGTTTCAATTGGTGAATTAGCGATAAATCATATTCGGTTTAATATTCTCGAAGAATTATCAACTTTTGGGGAGTAGGGAACAGGAAACAGTTGACAGTTAAAAATTTAGAGTAAGGAGTGAATAATTATTTTCACTCTCTCACTCTCTCCCTTCCTCACTCCCTCACTCACTCTTTCTACCCCTCTCCCTCTCACCATTCTTAACTCCTAACTTCCTATCTCCGCTCATAAAAAATTTAAAATTCATTGAGCAAACTTCATTATTTCTTTACGAAAACAATCAAGTTTTTTAGTAATTAGAAGAAGATAAACCTAATTTTTAGCGCCTGTATAAAAATATTATTTAAAAGGCTAATTTTTCAGTATTATTGCTCACGATTATTTAGCAATATAAGAGAAATAATGCGAAGAGGGAATATTTTTTTCTAAGTATTTAATCAGAGTTTTTGGGTGCAGCCTTCTCAGCAAAATATTAATGCTGAGTCCTTAGTGTGATGTTAAAAAAACATTTTTGGTAGTTATATTTAAGATATAGAGTTATCTTGAATATTCTTAAATAATCAGCAAAAATTATCTTTATATATAAAACCCCTTGCTGAAATTGCTGAATTTATAGGAAACGGTAATAACAACGTGACTTTATCTGTCAATCCCAACCTCTACAAGTATGATTCTCCAGAACAACAGATATATCAACATCTGTTTGATTTGGTGCAATTGGAACCTGCAAATGAAATAATTGAACGCTTTCGGATTTTGTTTATTGAAGGTACTAATTATCCTCAAAAAGAGATTTTATCTGCATTAGACGAAATTACAGCATCAAAAAAAGCTGAAAGAGAATTTCATTTATTTCTTAATCGCTGCTGCCATATTTTAATCAATCGTTGGTACATGCAGCCTCAAAATCATCATGCTATATATAAATTAATTTCTGCTCTTAGTAATTCTCCTTCGAGTAAAAGAATAATTACTTCGAGAAATAAATCTATCAGACGCTTACACGAATTAGTTAAAGCATTTCTAAAAAGCGAACAATATTCTACTTTACAACGACTCGCTCAAGCGCTAAATAAAACTTCAAATTCTGTATCGGACAACAAAAATCAGTCATTAATAACTTTAATTAGACGCTACCCTTACTTACACGAACATTGTCTAATTAATGAAGATGCTACTATCGAGCATCAGTGGATAGTAAAACAAATTCAAGCTCAAGCACAAAGAAAATTTGAGATAGATTTATCTCAATATGTCACTTATCAAGTAAGACTTGCTCAGATAGCTAAATATAATTCGGTATCGAGAAGAAAACGAATTATCCAACCAGTAAACAATCCTACGTTGTTAACCGATACTCAAGTCAATCTTGCATTAAAAAGCTTTACAGGTAAAGTCGAAGGTCAAAGTAGCTATAAAGATTTAGCTTACAACTTTTTGCATTACAGCAGTCAAGCAACTTCTTTACGTGCTTATAAGGATGATTTGTATGAATACCTTATATCTGGAATTGACTGGGAATATGGAAAACGTCAATTTCATCAGCGGTTATATACTCAATTGCGAAATACTTTACCGCAAGCAGATTCTCAGAAAATTAATGACTTTTTGATAGTTAGAACTTGTACTCAGCTACTTAACTTTTTAGTAGTAGAAAGTTCTTCGTCACCGCAGCATTTTACGTTTATTGATTTAATTACTAATCAAGGTTCAACCCGTATTGTAGGACTTTTATTAAAAATTCTGTTAATTTGTCGTAAATCTAAACCTTATTTATCCAAGCGTTTTGCTATTTTATTTAACCATTATGAAACTGCAACTACTGGCAGTATTGATTGGTTAGTGGAATCATTAGAAGAATTAAATATTGCTCTAAGCATTCATTTTGGTAACATTGATTTGTCTTATTTTAAATAATAATTTTTAATTTTTAATTGGTAATTAGTAATTGGTAATTGGTAATTGGGCATTGGGCATTGGGCATTGGACGTTGGGCATTGGATATTATAAATTTAAAGTACGGTAAATTATATATTTTAGTTAATCATAATCCATAGTACTTTATAGCGGTTATTTATTAATACAAGTAAAATTGAATAATAGATAAAAACAAGAAGAAATGATAAGACTTTTTATTAAATTTATTGGGCTAATTCTACTACTCATAGGCATTTACTACTTAGGTCAAAATATTATATTTACGAGTACTTACTCTCAATATTTCTATAGAAACCTGCCAGCGGTTGGTTCTGTTTTAGCTGTTATAGGGGGTGTGTTATCGCTAGTATTTTTTAGCAGGGAAACTGGTAATTTCGGCTGGTTTTTACTAGTTATCGGTATCGTCTTAGTTTTCTTAAGTGGAGGAGTTATTTTACGACCCACAAGTTTGTGGAATTTCTTTGTTAGCTTTGGGTCGATTGCAGTTGGATATAAATTATTAAATCAAGGAAGAATAAGCTTTTAAAATAGTCATTTTCTAAGAAAAAATTAATCAACAGAATATAAAATCCGCTTTTTTAAAAGTAAATGTAGGGTGTGTTGTCGCTTAGCGCAACGCACCATTTTTATATTTTTCGATGCGTTAAACTGAAGTTATAACGCACCCTACGAATAAGCTTTTAAATATAGTTAATTTACTAAATATAAATACAAAGAAACCCGGTTTTTTTTAACTGGTCTCTTAATTACCAATTACCAATTACCAATTACCAATCCCCTATTCCCCATCTTCAGCATGCTCGCAAATCGAATTAAACGGACAAAAACGACAGTGATAACCGGGATTGGGAGGAAAAATTTTACTAAATATTCTTTTATTTTGTCGGTATTTCTGTAAATCCTTTTGATGTTTCTCGGCAATGTAGCCCAAATGAAATTCAATTAATTTTAATTCGCTACTACTAACAGTAATTACGTGGGATTTTTTCCCCATTTCTAAATTGTAAAATGAGGCTGTAGCCTGATATTTTGGATAAAGATAACGCGCTGCAAGTAAATAAACTAATGCTTGTCGGCGGTCAAAAGGAGATTTACCAGTTTTGAAATCTATAATATGTAATGTATTGTCGGATTCGTTTAAAACGCAGTCCATCGCCGCATACAAACGAAAATGATAATGTTGACGCTCGATAAAAATTGGCTTGGGAAAACCTTCATCTCCACGGGTTAATAACATGATACGCTTATTCAAAAGTAACGGCGCATCTTGATATTTTTTGAGAATTTGTCGAACTCGCTGCTGAATTTCATCGGCTAGGTTTCCTAACTTCAAAAGTCGCGCAACTTTTTCTACCCCATCAACAGAATTGAGAAGATTTCTATTATGGTGAAACTCATAAACACCCTTTTGAGCTAACAATCCGATACGCTGTGATGGTGTAACTTTCGCTTTTAATAAAGCTTTGACTTTTGGTTCATCTTGTCGCGCTTTAATAAATCCCCGTTTCATTTGACAGTGCCAACGTTGTTGTCCCGAAGCTGGGGCAATTAATGACCAAAGGTTATAGCTGGCGAAAAGTCTTACAGGAGTTGACATTGAGATTGCAGCAGTGATAGATATGCAAGGGTAAAGTATTAACTAAAGTATTAGCTACAGACCAAAATTGAACATTTTCGTGTATTTTTGGTATAAAGTACCTACTTTCTATCCAAATCTAGACTAAATTAAACTCTCTTACACCCTGCTTCGTTTAGGCAAAATTTATAGGTACAGCAAAAGGTAAAGCACTTAGAATTTATATTTTAACTCTTGAAATCATCAGTATACATTTCTGCATAACTTTTTGTTTGTTAAAACACTAAATCTTTAATCTAATTGGCTTTGAACTATGATGACCTAGTTTTTCGTAACTCTAAATAAAAGTCTATAAAAATTTAAATAATGGATAAAAGGTTTATAACTCCCTAAGTCTTAGTTTGCAATGGCATTACAGAGTTTTATTTAATGCTGAATTGCTGTACCATATAGAGAAAAATTTAAGCATCTTTTTATTAGATAAATTAGATAAAAAATATCTTGTTTGTCCGGAAGTGCTTTTTGGTATTTTTATGAAAACAACCGTAAATTTAGTTTTATCAATAATTATAGCTTTATGGATAATGGCTATCGCTATTATCTCTGTTCAAAATGCCACCGCAGTATCGTTAAGATTTCTTACATTTGAATCAATTCAGATTCCAGTTGGGTTACTACTGACTTTTTTTGTCGCAGTAGGGATAATCGCTACAAGTTTAATCCAACCTTTGCTGAGCAAATCGAATCGGAAACAAACTAGTTCTCGACGGTATGAAGATGATAACGAATTCTTTGTCGATGAAGAGTTTTGAAGGAGTTAGGAGTTAGGAGTTAGGAGTTAGGAGTTAGGAGTTAGGAGTTTAAATTTCTCCTTGTCCCCTTTTCTCCCCATCTCCTTGTTTCCCCCTCTCATTTCGCTTCCATCCAGTTACTACCTGCTTTTGCTTCAACTAATAAAGGAACGCTTAACTCTACAGCATTTTCCATCACTG
>JBCBHT010000353.1:0-2637 GCA_038525335.1 Cyanobacteria bacterium J06621_15
TTTAGCTATTTTATTAGTAATTCTGCCTAAGATAGCCTTAAAAATAGCTAAAATACTAAATATTTGAATTTTATCTATCGAAAGAATATTACCTATCAAAAAGTTTTGCAAAGGGGTATTATCCCTCATGCCATAAATGGTAAAATATGATAATCAGATGCACCCTGATGTTTGGAGAGCTACTAAAAATAGCTCTCTTTTTTATTTATTTCACATTTAACCCCAATTTCTTCAAATAATGTTCATAATTATTTTTGTGAGGGGTGTCACCCCCTAGGCAAATAATGATATACTATGTTAAGTAGATGCACCCTGATGATCCGGAGAGCTACCCAAGTGGCTCTCTTTTTTTTATTCTTTTTTTTCGTCTCTAGATAATAATACAGAGAATCAGAAGAAAATTCCTTTACCAAAATTTAATCAGAAATTAACTGTGGGGTATCACCCCCTGGGCAAATGATGATATACTATGTTAAGTAGATGCACCCTGATGATCTGGAGAGTGGCCGAATGGCTCTCTCTTTTTTTTTGAGTATTTGTACGGAAGTGAGAATGGGGGATAGGGCATTGGTTGAGTGGAGATTAGGGAGTAGGGAGTAGGGAGTAGCAAGTAGAGAGTAAATTATTCTTTTAACAATTACCAATTACCAATTACCAATTACCAATTACCAATTACCAATTACCAGTTACCAATGCCCTACCAGCATTAATAACTAATAAGTTACCATTAAGCGCGAACTAATAATTGATATAATCCCCGTACTATTGCTAAGAAGCAAATGCAGGGGAAGAATAATGGGTGAATGGCAGGAAATAAGCGGTGGTGTGACAGCACCTAGAGGATATAAAGCAAGCGGAATTGCTGCTGGGCTAAAGCCTTCTGGTGCTATGGATTTAGCGCTAATTGTTTCAGATGTGGAAGCAATAGCCGCTGGTGTGTTTACAGTATCTCAGGTGACTGCGGCTTGTGTTGATTATTGTCGTCAGCGATTATTATCATCTACCAGCGCTCGTGCTATTCTCTGCAATGCTGGACAGGCTAATGCTTCTACAGGTAAACAAGGTTGGTTGGATGCCGTTGAAAGTGCAATGATGGTAGGACAAGCACTTAATTTTTCTTCAGACTCTGTGTTGCTGGCTTCAACTGGGGTAATCGGACAAAGAATCAAGATGGATGGATTGAAAGCAGGTATTCCTAAATTAGTAGAATCACTGTCAGAAACTGGTGGAGATGCAGCAGCAAAAGCGATAATTACCACCGATTTAGTCACAAAATCTATAGCGCTAGAGACAACTATAAATGATAAACCTGTAAGAATTGGTGGAATCAGTAAAGGTTCGGGAATGATACACCCGAATATGGCAACAATGTTAGCGTTTATTACTTGCGATGCTGCGGTTTCCCCTGGATTATGGCAAGAAATGCTCGGTCGTGCTGCTGACAAGAGTTTCAATGCAATTACAGTTGATGGGGATACCAGTACAAATGATAGTTTAATCGCTTTAGCTAACGGACAGTCTCGGACTCCAGCTATTACCGAAATGACAGCGGAAGCGAAGAAGTTAGAAGCGATGTTGACAGCAGTTTGTCAACATTTAGCCAAAGCTATTGCTCGGGATGGTGAAGGAGCAACTTGTTTGATAGAAGTAAGAGTTAGTGGAGCAGCTAGCGAGAGAGCAGCTTTGCAAATCGCTAAAACCATTGCTGGGTCATCGTTAGTGAAATCTGCAATCTTTGGACGCGACCCTAATTGGGGAAGAATTGCAGCTGCTGCTGGACGTGCTGGTGTACCTTTTGAGCAGAGCGATTTAAGAATTAAGTTAGGTGATTTTTTGTTAATGGAAAAAGGACAACCCCAGCAGTTTGAGAAGAAAGCAGCGAGCGAATATTTGAAAAAAACAGCAGATGAGCCTTCTTTATCAAAAGATGTTGTCGCTACGAATAACAGTAATGATTTAACTGTTGATAGGAGTAATGTAAAAATTCAAAGAGTAGATAATCCGGTGTTAATTGAAGTTTGTGTCGGTAATGGTAAGGGTGAAGGTAAAGCTTGGGGATGCGATTTGAGTTACGATTATGTGAAGATTAATGCTGAATATACGACTTAAAGAATTGGGAATAGGTAATTGGTAGTTGGTAATAGAAAAGTAATTTAATATGCCAAAATCAGCTGATATCGGTAGCAAACGATTAATTAGTTTGTCCCCAGATGCTTGGGTTAAATGGGTAACGCAATCACCAGAAGTTTCAGCAGGAGAAATCATTGCTTCAGAATTTCAATGGATTAGTCGAGAAAGCGATGTTGTAGTTAAAGCTTTTCATCCGCAAATCGGTAATTTTTTAGTATTAAATGAATTACAATTGCGTTACGACACTCGCTTACCCAGAAGAATAAGAGCTTACTGTGCTTTAGCAGAAGAAAAATATGATTTACCAGTTTATCCGGTATTAATTAATATATTGCCACCACCGCAAACTGTACAAATCGCTAACGGTTATCAATCCCAAGTTTTGGGATTACAAGCTCGTCAAGACTATCAAGTCATTAATTTATGGGAAGTAGAAGCACAAATCGTTTTTCAACAATCTTTATCATCATTACTTCCCTTCGTACCAATACTCAAAGGTGGAAATGA
>JBCBHT010000353.1:2736-6594 GCA_038525335.1 Cyanobacteria bacterium J06621_15
AAATAGAAGTAGTACAGCAAGCAGTACAGTTATTACGTGCAGATGAAAAGTTAGACGAATTAGAACCACTTTTAGCCTACAAATCGTTTTTCAACAATCTTTATCATCATTACTTCCCTTCGTACCAATACTCAAAGGTGGAAATGAAATAGAAGTAGTACAGCAAGCAGTACAGTTATTACGTGCAGATGAAAAGTTAGACGAATTAGAACCACTTTTAGCCTTTTTTGCTAGCTTTGTATTATCAACCCAACTAGTACAACAAATTATGAGGTGGGATATGACTGTATTGCAGGAATCACCCTGGTATAACGAGATTTTGAATCAAGGAGAGAAAAAGGGTTTAATCTCTGGAATTGAAAGGGGTTTAGAAGTCAAGTTTGGTTCAGAAGGTTTAGAGTTGATGTCAGAAATCTCCCAGATAAAAAATGTGGATTTATTAAGATTAATTCAGCAGGAACTATGGACAATAAATAGTCTGGAAGAAATTCGCCAAATTTATCAAACTGATGAGCTTTGATATTTTAGTGAAAAAATGATGGTAGGATAGATTTCTAATCTGTCCTTCATATTACTTAATATCAAAAATATCAAAAAGTTAATTGATATCAACAACCATAAAATATCCCTTGTACAAAATATAGCTCCAGACTAAAATACAATCGAATATTTTCTACTTTCTCTTCAAGGAGAATACAGATTATGGTTGAAAGTTTTAAAAAAATTGAAAATCCCTGGCTTAAAACTACTGTATATGCAAGCATGGGTTTCGCTATTTCAACAATTTTAACTGGTGCGGTTATTGGCTTTATCAATCCCAAAAATAAAGACTTGCATAAACTCGCTGTTTGTTCTTCTTTACTTGGGATTACTGCTGGTTCTGTTCTCAGCTATACTCTTAAAGATAAAGAAAAAAGTCAGGAAGCTGAAAATAAATCAACTCAAAATATAGCTAAGGTCACAGACGAAAGCTGGAAAGATTGGCGTAATTTTGTAGTTTTTAAAAAAGTAAAAGAAAGTTCTGAAATCACTTCTTTTTATCTTAAACCCCAGGATGAAGCGAAAATTCCTAGTTTTAAACCGGGTCAATTTTTAACAATCAAATTAGATATTCCAGGAATTGAGAAACCAGTAATTAGAACTTATTCATTATCAGATTATAGTCCCACAAATCAATATTATCGACTTTCAATTAAACGCGAACCTGCTCCCAAAGATTTGGATGTTCCTCCTGGTATCGCTTCTAATTTTATGCACGATTCTATTGAAGAAGGTGACATAATTCCTGCAAAACCACCCAATGGAAAATTTTATCTTGATGTCGAGAAATCAACACCAGTCGTACTGATTAGTAACGGTGTGGGAATAACTCCGATGTATTGTATGGCAAAAGCATGTATTTTTGAAAATCCTCAGCGTCAAGTTTACTTTATCCACGGAGCGAGAAACGTTAATTTTCACGCTTTTCAACAAGAAGTGATGGGTCTAAGTAAGCAAAATCCCAATTTAAAAGTACATTACCGTTACAGTCGTCCTCAAGATGGAGATGGAGGAAATTGTCACAGTACTGGTTACGTTGATATTGATTTAATCAAAGAATTAGCTCACGAAAACGCTGAATTTTATTTATGTGGTTCTCCAGCATTTATGGATTCCTTACGAGGAGGATTAAAAGAGTGGGGAGTTCCTGATAGTAAAGTTTTCTTTGAATCTTTTAGTAAAGCTCCTAAAAAAGCTGATTCAGAATCTTCTACAACAGTTGATGGTGTCGAAACAGCAGAAATAGAATTTGCTGAATCCGGTAAAACATTAACTTGGAATAAAGGAGACGGGACGATATTAGAATTTGCAGAAGCTAACGGAATTGACCCTAATTTTAGCTGTCGTGTAGGTGTATGTTTAACCTGTAGCTGCAAAATTTTGGAAGGAGAGGTTGCTTATCAAGAAGAACCTGCTGGAACACCCGATGATGGTGAAGTTTTAATTTGTATTTCTCAACCGAAGACAGAAAAAATTGTTCTGGATATTTGATTTTTGATTATAGTTGTGGGAGACGTAGCACTGCTACGTCTCTACAAAGGTTCTAGTTAAAATCTAAAATCCAAAATTTAAATGACTAATTTATTCAAACGTCTTCCAGCTTCTTTGTTTTTATGGATAGCTGTAATTATCTTTGGTGCAGCGAATGCAATTACTAAAAGATTAACAGAAATTGGTGCGGACAATTTAATGGATGGGAGAAATCCAATTTCTTTTTGTAATGTGCTGTTTGTCGGTAACGTTTGTGCTGCTTTAGTATTATTTTTAATATATGGTAGACAATTGCATCCTAGCTATTGGAAACATCTTACAAAAAGAGATTGGATGAGTTTAGTTGGTGTTTCAATATTATCTGGAGCTTTAGCACCAGCGTTAATTTTTGAAGCATTGGCTCGTACTCAAGCAACTAATGTAGTGTTAATCAGTAGACTTGAACCTCCTTTAGTTCTGGCTTTATCGTTTTTTATTTTAGGTGAGAGAGTTAATTTTCTACAAGTAGTGGGAGCAATAGTTTCTTTTATTGGGATTTGTACAATAGTAATTTTGCAAACCCTTTTAGAAAATATGATAAGTGCAGAAGGGTTTTTAGCTATCGGATTGGGAGAGCTTTTAACTGCAATTGGTGCTGTTAGTTTAGCAATTGCGACAATTTTAAGTAAAAAGAGTTTAGATAATATTTCTCCAGGATTTTATAGTCTATTTCGCACAGTTTTAGGAGCTATTATTTTCTTTACCGCAGCGATGGTTCTCTATGGACCAAATCATTTTATTGATGTTTTCTCACCATTATTATGGCAGTGGATGTTACTTTATGGTGCAATAATTGTTGCATTAGGACAATCTTTTTGGTTTATTGGTTTGGAAGGTTCTCCATCTTCTAAAATATCTTTAGCTGGTTCTTTTATTCCTATTTCCGGAATAGTCGCAGCATTTTTCGTTCTAGGAGAAGTTCCAACTCTCGCTCAATATATTGGTGGTAGCATAGTAATTATCGGTATTTTTATCAGTCAAATCGGTATTCGTAAACAAAACAAACGTCTAGCAAATCGCGAACAATCCGCAAAGCAAATGGATAACGAAGTCGGTTTTAAAGGAATTTAATATTAATTTTAAAATTGTAGAGTGAGTGACTATACAATTGTCAATTCGCAATATCACCCATTCGGGTGACGCTTCGCTACGCAATTAATAATTAATAATATTTATTTATCACCAAAAATTAATCTATGCCGTCACGCACTACTTATATATTAGTAATTGTAGGGTGAGTGACGGCTACAAACAATTATCAAACATAACTAAAAATTAAACCATGCCGTCACGCACCACAGCAACTAATTTATATTTAAAACTTTCATCTAAAACTTTTATCTAAAAATTGTAGGGTGAGTGACGGGTAAAATTAATTATCAAACATAATCAAAGATTAAATCATGCCGTCACGCACCACAGCAACTAATTTTTAGATAACTTCTTTAATTGAGAATCAACAGAAGCAATATAACCAGAATCATTAATTGTTCCAGCAGATAATCTTCCAGTCTCAATTCCGATTTGTACTAAATCTTTTCCGCTAATTTCATCAAATAAAATCGCCGTAATTAATGAATTATAACCACCAACACCCTGAGTTTTAAATTCTCCTTGATAAGCAAGAGAAACTAAATTAAAAGGAGAAATATTTTTTTGAACTTGATTTTGAGTAATATTTGAATTTGCAGCAGTCTTATTAGCTAAAACAGGTGGTGTAGCAGTAGTTGCGATTAAAATAGTTCCAACAGCAGCAAGTAGTAAACGTTCCATAATGGTATCTCCAAG
>JBCBHT010000354.1:0-6592 GCA_038525335.1 Cyanobacteria bacterium J06621_15
ATTTGGGTGAATTGAACGGTAGAATGACTCCCTATGCAGGTGGTGGAGTTGCGATTGATTCCGATGGAGATGCTGATTTAATGTTGACCGCTGGAATGGATGTTCAATTAACTCCTAGAATCACCGGTACAGCAGCAGCAAACGTTCTTTTCTTAGGTGATACAGAATTTGACGCAACTGTTGGTGTTGGTTACAACTTTTAATTAGCGGTCTTCGCTCAAATAGAATACAGATGAACCTCACCCCGTCCTAACAGACATCCCTCTCCGCTAACTTGGAGAGGGAAAAGGAGTGAGGTTTCTAAACATCAGCAGGACTATTTCTTTGGTTCCAAATTTATCAACAAAAATAATTATTATTCAAAGTGTTTTACTGTAACCTATCAACTCAAAATGTATCAAGTGTAATCTAGATTTTAAGTATCTAAAAGCGGTACTTCTTAACTAGAATTTTGCGAGTAAAAAAAATGAGCGAGCATAATATTCCCTCTGACAATTTTGGTGAGAAACCAGATAGTCACCTAACACCAGTTGATTCCAAAAGAGAATTAGTTTCGGTTGCAGAGACTCGTGAAATACCCGATTATTCTCAACAGCATATCGATGAGTTGCAGAAAACAATCGCTGAACTAAAAGCTGCTTCCGAAAAAAGTAGTAAAAAGTATGAAAGAATTATCGGTAGATTAAGATTTCGTTTGAGCTTACTTTCATCTTTTTGGTTTATCACGGTTTTATTACTCAGCGGTGTTTTTGGTTGGTTTGGTTCTCGCTGGTATAATGAACTGCAACTACAGAAACAGCGAGCTACATTTTCTCCGGAAAGAGTAGAAGAAGTCGATAAAATTAGAACAGAAATTAAAGAATTAAATCAAACAGTAATTCCTCAACTACAAACGGAAATCAAAGCCAATCAAGAACAAATTACTAAGCTAGATACTAAAATCGATAAAAATCAAAAATCTACGTCAGTTTTGGTTAAAACAATACAAGATTTGCTCAATCCTGAAACAACAGAAACAACGGTAGAAAATCAATCATCATCTACAGGATTATTCCCAACACCTTCACCAAAACCTACAGAGTAAAATTGCAATAAATTGAATTAAATCTGCTCGTGAGAAAATATTGTGCATTATCAACCCGGTATTGTTGAAGATACCGGGTTTATTCATTTTTCACTCAGGATTACAACTCTAGATGGAAGGGAATACAGCAGTAGTGTAATAAACTCGTCGAGAAACACTGTATTATCAAATTACTAATTTTCATGAAAGGGATAAGCGGAAAAAACGTTTTAGTCACCGGTGCAACTTCGGGAATTGGACAATCAATTGCGGTTAAATTTGCTCAAGAAGGTGCGAATGTCGCAATTAACTATCGAAAAAGCCCCGAAGATGCTGAAGATACCGAGAAATTGATTTACAAAGCTTGTACTGACGCACGTTGCGGTTGTGGTGGTAGGGAAATATTGGTACAAGCAGATGTATCGAAAGAATCTGATATTACTGAAATGTTTGCTGAAGTCAAAAAAGAATTCGGTGGATTGGATATTTTAATAAATAACGCTGGAATTCAAATCCCTGGAGCAGCACACGAGATTCCCTTTGAAGAATTTGCAAAAGTAATCGACGTTAATTTAAAAGGTGCTTATTTATGCGCTAGAGAAGCAATTAAAATGTTTCTTGATAAAAATAATGGTGGAAGTATTATCAATGTTTCGAGCGTTCACCAAATCATACCCAGACCCCAATATATAAGTTATTCGGTTAGTAAAGGTGGAATGCAAAATTTAACTCGTACTCTAGCGCTAGAGTATGCGAGAAGAGGAATTCGAGTCAATGCCATAGCCCCCGGTGCAACTATCACCCCCATCAACGATGCTTGGACTGACGACCCAGAAAAAAAAGCTAATGTCGAAAGTCATATACCAATGGGTAGAGCGGGTACTTCTGAAGAAATGGCTGCGGTCACAGCTTTTTTATGTTCCGATGAAGCAGCTTATATCACCGGACAAACTTTATATATTGACGGTGGATTAACGCTTTATCCTGACTTTTTAGAACCTTGGTCGGGACAAGGGTAACGGGATTTTAGATTTTGGATTTTGGATTTTGGATTTTAACAACGGATGCTTTATGTTTTGGATTTTGGATTGAGATGTAAAAGTTAGGAGTTAGGAGTTAAGAATTACCAATTATCAATTACCAATTCCAAACTATAAATAACCTTTAATCGCATCCTTAACATTTTCCACCGCTTCATCCAAAGTCTTACCTTGACTCACACAACCAGGAAGCTCGGGAACTTCAGCAACATACCCTTGATATTCTGAATCAAATACGAAAATTACTTGAAATTTCACTACCAATCAACCTTCAATTACCCAACGTATAGGATAAATATAACAATTTAAAGGTAATTGGGAATTGGTAATGGGTAATGGGTAATTGGTAATTTTTAACTGGTAATTGCTATATTCAACTGGTTACACCCTGAGTTGTAAGAAAATGCGTTATCGAAAATCAATTTGGCTGAATGCTGCTTTAAGCTGTCTGATTACCTGTGCTTTACCTGCTTTAACTGCTAATCGTGCTGTTGGTGCTGAGAGGTTAAAGCTTTCTTTTGGAATAGTGGAAAGGTCAATTTCGGTTGATTCTCTGGAAACTTATGCCAAAACGGGTAAAGTAAATGATGAATTAGCAGCTTATTTTAAATATGTTCCGGAAGCAAGTAGGGGAGAATTAAGAGAAGCATTACTTGCTCCGATTCCTTTGGGTGCTGTGGAAATTTCTCAATTTTTATATTCGCCGATTGGTGAGAAACTGTTAGAAACTCTTTCGCAAGTAGTTCAAAGCGAATTCCGCAATCGGGGAAGCACAAATCGTAATAAACTTCGTCGCAGTAGTGGATTTTATGGAACTCGTGCGGCTTTAATTTTAGCAGCTAGCAAAAAAGATAATTTCAATATTATTAATATATTACGTAAATTTCCTTCTAAAACTATTTCTATCGATTTATTTCGCAGTTTGGAAATCGGATTACGAGCTAGAAATATTGTAAATCGAACTCAAAAAGCAGTTGCTTTTGTGAATGAAAAATCTTTGGAAGCAGAGAACAACCAAGCTGTTTCAGATAATATTATTTCAGATATATTGCGAAGAGGAAATATTAACTATACAAAACAAAGCGTTACTCTTAATGATGTATCTCGAAATCGTACTTTTCCTGTTGATATTTATTTACCTAGCTCCACAAAACCTAGTCCGGTAGTAGTAATTTCTCACGGATTGGGTTCTGACCGTACCAGTTTCGCTTATTTAGCAGAATATTTAGCTTCAAGAGGATTTGCTGTAGCAGTTCCCGAACATCCCGGTAGTAACGCTCAACAGTTACAAGCATTATTAGGAGGAATAGCAGATACGGTCACAGAACCGGGGGAATTTATTGACCGACCTTTAGATGTCAAATACATTTTGGATTATCTAGAACGTTTATCTAATTCAAGTTCTGAATATCAACAACGTTTCAATATGGAACAAGTTGGAGTAATCGGACAATCTTTCGGTGGTTATACAGCTTTAGCTTTAGCGGGTGCTGAAATTAATTACAATAAATTACAAGATAATTGTCCCGTTAATGAAAATACTTTGAATGTTTCGCTACTATTGCAATGTCAAGCTCTTAGTTTAATAGAACCTAAAGATAAATTATCTGACCCCAGAATTAAAGCAGCAGTTGCAATTAACCCAGTAAATAGTAGCGTTTTAGGTGAAGCAGGTCTAAGCAAAATCAATATTCCGGTCATGATTGTAGCAGGTACAGGGGATAATATTGCTCCTGCGTATCCAGAGCAAATTGTACCTTTTACTTGGTTAACAAATGAGAACAAATATTTAGTATTAATGAATGGTGGAACCCACTTTTCGGTAATTGCAGAATCACCCGATTCTTCGATTCCCGTACCATCGCAAGTTATTGGTCCTTCTCCTAATTTAGCTCGCGATTATACAAATTATTTAGCTCTAGCAATGTTCAAAACTTACGCTGCAAATAATCAAAATTATCGTCGTTATTTAGATGCTAATCATATTAATGCTGTCGGTCAGGATAAATTATTTTTGCGGGTAGTAAAAGAATTAGATAGAGAAAATATTAAGTAACTTTTCAATTACAAAACAAAATGAAATAATGGATATTTTTATATTATATTCGTAGTTGCGCTTTAGCGCCAAAATCATGAGAAAATACCTAAAACCAATATGAAATTATAGATATTTTTGGCTCTTCATTATACTCGTAGTTACAATTTAGCGCTTTTTTTAAAGTGTTTGGCGCTAAAGCGCAACTACTAACCCTAATTAGTAAACTGCACAACTTTTTGCTCCAAAACTTGAATAAAACCCACAGCAATTTGAATTAGCGGCCAAGCTATTAAACATATTAAACCTGCTTTACGAGTGGTAATATCTAAAGCTTGAGTAACTGCTACAATTACCGCTAAAAGACTCCATAAAGCTAAAATCAATTCTATTGGTCTTCCTAATAAAGGAATTAAAGTTAGAATATTTAATACTTGAGGTGCGTAAGCGAAGCCAATCGGACTTAATAAACTGCTAAATTTTTGGTTTGATTTTATCCAATCTCCAACTTTCCAAATAGTTAAAGTCCAAACATAATATCCGATAATTATTGACAGAGCATCAATTAAAAGCGCTAACAATAGTAAGTAAATTGATGCTCGATTAATTAATAATATAAATATACTGCCCAAAGCATGAGATACACCAGCCAAAGTTACAATAGTTAAAGCTAATTGATTATTAAATGGTGTATTACAAGCATTTTCATAAAGTTCTTCGTTTAAAAGTAAAGCATTTTTAATTGTATACAATAGCTGCCATTTGGATGGATTTTGAGTTGTAGTCATAGTTTATCGCTAGACATTACCAGAATTTTGAATATAATCGAGTATTGATGATTGTGCAAGATTGATTGGGAAAAAACAAATATTAAACCGACTAGGACTGCAAGTCCTAGTCTAATAGCTAAAGTCCATTAAAATGGACTGGAAAGCAGTATTTACGAAATACATTTTCGCAGTGCTGAGTATCTGAAAAATAGCTTTTTTCTATTTATTAATCAAGTAACTTTTGCTTTTAGCTTTTTATTACTCTTCCCAATTCCCAATCCCCTACTCCCTATTCCCTACTCCCTTTTATAAAAAATGCTAAAAATTATCGGAAACATTTTACAATGGCTGCGAGGAGAAACTTTAAGGTTATTAATTTATGCAGGTATTTTACTAATTATTTGGGGAATTGTTGCTCCCGTTGGAACTTTATCATGGTGGTTGAGTGCTGGTACTCAAGCTTTGGGATTAGATATAAATCCAACTCCTGAATTGATTAAAAATAACGCTTTAGCTAGTACCGGAGATAAAAATTGCTATATTGTCTTTCTTCCCGGTGTCGGAGATTTTTCTGCTAATGAATTGACTCCTGGAGAAGAATTTTTTCTCAATCAATTAGTAGAATTGCATCCTCAATGTGCAATTGTAGATGATGTTTTTCCCTACTCAGCAGCTAATAAAAGTTTGGGAGGACAGCGTTTTTTAGCTCCAGTCTGGAGGTTTGCTGCTCAGGAACACGGTTGGTTAAAGAATGCAGATGTATTGATAAAAATTCGTAATTTGTGGAGATTTGCAATTTCTGCTGATGGTCGTTACGGTGACGTTTATAACTTGGGAATTGCTAACGCGATCGCAGAACGAATGAATGCGGCTTCACCTTTACATAAAGGAACATCCGAAGAACCGATTAAAATTATCCTTGTAGGTACTAGCGGAGGAGCGCAGGTATCTTTGGGTGCAGCAGAATATCTTGATAACTGGCTGAATACACGGTTAATCCTAGTTTCTATTGGTGGAAGTTTTGATGGTGAAACTGGATTTAATCAAATTGAACAAGCATATCATCTCAGAGGTAGTCGAGATTGGGTTGAAGATGTTACCAAAATTGTATTTGCTGACCGCTGGTCTTGGATGATAAATTCTCCTTTTATTCAAGCAGTAAGACAGGGGAAATATCAAGTAGTAGAAACCGGTTCTCATACTCATGATGGTAAGAACGGTTATTTTAGTACTTTGAAAGTCGAAAATACAAATACTACTTATGTTGGTTTGCTGTTAGATAAAGTCAATCAATTGCCGATTTGGGATAATTGATTAGTATTTTTGTTTTATTAAGAATTAATTTTATAAATGAAATGTAAACATACATAATTGTTCCTATATTGCAATAGTGCGAAAGGACTATCGATGTTAATATTTTTAGGAATTTAGTGTCATATGAAATACTTTCCTATCTACTTATAATAAAAATGTTGCCAAAAAATTTAATTTTTATATTAGTAATCTAATCCTTTAAACAGGACTGATTTGCAACCAATAAGTAGATGGAAAATAATATGTATGTTGCCAGTAATTGAAAGTAAAAGGCTAATTATTCTTCCTTGGATTCCTGAAATAGATGCTCCACAAGCATTTGCAAATTCTGGTAAATCTGATGTCTCATCTTGCTTGAGTTGCGAACATT
>JBCBHT010000355.1:0-6544 GCA_038525335.1 Cyanobacteria bacterium J06621_15
CGGGTTTTTCTGGCTGTAGTGAGTAGTTTCTGAAAAACAGATTCTTGATTCTTCGCTGTTTGTAAAATAAAGGGTAATTGCTTCGTAATCAGTAGTTTCTCAGCAAAGTTTTTATCAAAATGCAGCAATGGTAAATCCATAGCTTGACAAAACTTTTTGATAGCACCTTCTGTCATCGGCCCATAATCACCATCGATTAATTTTCCACCAGGATATAAACCTAAGCTTTTCAGATTAAGTTGAATTTGAGTAACTAGTTGTTTGTCTGCTTTTACTTGTTCTTTAGTTAATAGGTTCGTAATATTTTCAAGTTTCATGTGGATTATAATTTTCAACTGTAGAATTCTACTATTGCTACAGCAGTTAAAGTTGTTAATACAGAAAAATATTTCTGTCTTGGTAAAAGATTTTTAATATTAAAAACCGCAGAGAGCGCGGAGAGCGCAGAGAAAAGAGTTTAAGAGAAGTTATGAGTAGGGCAAAAGTTTTAGATAATTATTTTGGGAGAAAGTAAGGGAATAGAGAATCGCAAATATATTTTATAAACAATTTGGTTTAGATAGGATTTATAAATCCAATTAATCAAAAATATCTATATTCATGGCTTTTAAAGCAAAATCAGAACAATTAAAAAAATCTAATTAATTAAAATACTTCCGAAATATCTTAAAGATTGTCTGTAGTGGAAAACAGAAAGAAATTCTACAAATAATCTACAAATAATCTACAAATAATTATTATTTCGGAGAAAAATATGCCTGCTTTATCAAATAATGTGAAAATCTTTGTCAAAAATGCTCGATTTAACGCTGCTGAACTAGTTAATTTAGAAAAGAAAATTGCACGTGGACAGACAAATTTAAAATCAGCAGAAATCATCGCTACAAATTTTGCTGATACTTTAGAAGCTGGTGTGGGAAGCTGGTTAAATAAGCTTTTACGTAGATTTGGGAGTCGGGTCAAGGTCGCAAAACCTATAGTTAATCTTGCTGAGGATATTGAACTACTCAACGGACAAATAACTATACCCGATTCCGGAAACAGACACCCATCGGTTCGTAATATTCAACGCTGTTTGATTGCTTTAGCTAGTCGTACCCAAATACTAGATTACATGCTTCCCGAATATGGAGCGGATGGAATCTACGGTGGGGAAACAACCAAAGCTGTAAAAGCATTTCAGCAAGATAATTCTATTCCTACTACAGGAAAAGTTGATGCTCGTACAGCTAAATTATTAGATGAAGCTTTGCGAAATACCGATGTACCGGGAAGTTTATTCGCGACTCCCAAGGATATAGTTAACGCAGCGATACAACTTTGTACTGGAGATATTGCACAATATTACGGTGTTCCTCAACCTTGGATAAATAACGACCCCAAACACAATGTTCCTGTAGATATCCACTTTAACTATCTTGTAAATCGCTGGAAGTGCAATCTATTCGGTGGTAATGTCTTGCGTAAAGCTGGTTACGAACCTCCTTATTACATTGATAATACCGACGATGGAAAAGGTGAATATCCCAACGCTAACCAGTGGTATAAGTGGACTGATAAATATGCTCTGGGACATGGAAATGCTGTTCGTTTCGAGTTAATTGCTGAAGTTCCCGCGAGTTCTTTACCAAAAACAGAAGCAAGAAACAGAATTCATCAATTATTTGCTCTGATTCAACCCGGTGATTTTTTGATGGTAGACCACGAAGGAAGTCACACTGTAGATGGAGGACATACTCGGGTTGCTGTGAAAACCGATTTTCAGACTTTGGGTACGGTATCTTTCGCTCAAGCTAAGTATGATTCAGCAATGATTCTGGATGAAAGTGTTGATGATTTGGTTGATATGAAGGAAGAAAATATTTGGTTGATACGTCCTAATGTGAGAATGTGAGTAATGAGTAGTGAGTAATGAGTAAAAACCCCGAGCATAAATAGTAATAGGTTAGTAAATTCAGTGAAGTCCTATTTTATTTGCTGAGGATAGAGATAATCTTCAAAAACGAAAAAATTATCATCAGTTATCAAAATGTATTGTGAAAAGCTAAAATTCGATAATAAATTTGATAACTGACTCTAAAATCACAAGGAAATTGGTGAAGAAATATGTTGATGAACGATTAACCATTTACCATCACGTTTTTCCCAAATATCAGTTTGTCTACCATCAGCTTCAATTGGACTTCCATTATTTAATTCTGCTGAAAGATGCCAAGTAAAAGTTGTCCAAGCTAGATTATCCTGACGATGGCTTTGAATATCGTCGTTTGCTGTTAAGGTAAACTTAGGCATATTATCAAAAAGATGTTGTTGAATACCGTTTTGATAATCCTTCCATCCTTGATACTGCATTGGTAAAGCATCGTAAAATTTTAATTCTGGGTCTTGAGCGTAAAATTGAGCTAGATTTTCTGGTTTGTTAGTATTCCAAGCTTCAAGACTGTCATTGATTAATTCTTTAAATTCGCTGTCTTGATTGCTGATTTGAACTGCTTGGGCTGTGATATTTTCAGAATTTATTAAACCAAATTGAGCAACTAGTATCATCGCAAGAGTAATAGCGACAAAAGTAAATTTATTGAAAAAAGTTGTAAATTTCATTGTTGTTTTTGCTGTAAATTGTAATTATTTTTTATTTCTAGGTAAAAAGAGTATCGAGCCAATGGTAAATAATAAACTAGCTGAAAGATGAATTATCGAATGTATTGATATTGCTTCAATATTTTCGAGAATACCATCGAACATAAATAGTAATGAACCGAATAGAAATAACCAACTTACAAGTGCTGTATTATCCATTTTGATTTCAATTTTATTTACCTTGTTTGTCGTTTCAGGTAAAAAATATTTAGTTTCTAGCATTTTAATTTATCCTCCAATACAAAATCTTAAATTCAAAATAGAATCATATTCACTAATTAACCCGCATTTCTCCACATTCCAGTCATTGAGTAGGAATCGCTAATTTCAATCGGAAAATACTTTTCAAAACCATTGCGTTCGTAAAATGAAATATTCCTTTGATTAGAAGAAACAAGATAGCAACCAACCTGTTTCGCATCTGCATAATTAATAACAGGTTTTATTAAATGTTTTCCTATCCCTTTCCCTCGTGCTTCTGGTTTTAAGCCAATAAAAATTACTTCACAATGATTTTTGTCTGGTTCGCTTTCACCCACTTTTGTGATTAAATGTTCGCAGCGTTTACTAGCATCTTCTCCAGTCAAATGCTTGATACTTGAAAGAATATTAATAAATATCTGCTCGAATTGTTGATTAAAAATTTCTACTGACTCGGGATACCAAAGACAAGCTCCTTGTTCTTCCGGAGCAATAATAATTTCACCTCGCTCGATTATATCAGGGATAAATAATTCAAAAAAACTAATTAAAGCTGGAAATTTATTCTCGTTTTCGCCAAAGATAAATTCAAAAGAAGGGTCATCTATAAAAGATTCTGCGAGAATTTTAGCTACTTTTTGATTGTATTTTTGAGATTTTTGTAAAATCATAACTATACGTTGATAATTAACTTAAATCAGCTACCTTAATTAAAATTTATCGGGATTTGAAACATTAAACTATTCACATTTTGCGGTTCTATAAAAATCTTGCTGCAAATTTTTAATGGCTGAACAAATTAAACATCATAGGTTTTCTCACCAACCCGACTAGGGTTGCAAACCCTAGTCTAATAGCAGAAGTCCTATAAATAGGACTGGAAGATTATTTCCCCTACTCCTGACCCTCACCCAACGTATTTATTAAAACTAGTAGTAGTCTATTTCAATTGTTTGAGTGGGTTTATTTTGACTCAAAAATTATTTTCTCCCCCTGCTCCCCCTGCTTGTCAAAACCAATCAATTTTAATGAAAACTAAACTAATTTAGATTCCACTTTCGACGAACGGTTAAAGAGCGAAAACGGTTTAAAAACAGTAGCGCTACAATTGCAACTCCAATCGACTGTCCCAACCACAAACCGGTACCACCCCAGTTAAATACAAATCCGAGAACGTAACCGGTAGTTAATCCAATACCCCAAAAAGCTGGAATACTTAATAACATTGGGATTCGAGTATCTTGAAGTCCTTGCAAATTACCGTAGGTAATTTTTTGAACTGTATCCAAAATCTGTGACAGGGTAGCTATCCTTAACATTGGTAATGCTAAATTGACGATTTCTGCATTCGCAGGGTCATTTATATCAATGTACAATCCAACTATCAACTTGGGAAATAACAACATCACAACCGTCAACACAATTGCAAATACCAATCCTATCCCTATACTTAAATATCCCGATAATTTAATTCCCTGCAAATTTTTCTGTCCGAGCCATTGTCCTACTCTTGCTGTTGCTGCATAAGACATTCCCAAAGGAATCATAAAGGTGACTAAAATAGTTTGGAAAACGATTTGATGTGCTGCTAATACTTGGGTTCCTAATGTTCCCATTAAATAGGTGACAACGGTAAATAATCCTAATTCAAAAGCTGTTGAAATTCCGATGGGAATACCGATTTTACTTAATTCCCAAATAATTCTCGGTCTAACTCGATATAGCTGCTCAAATATACGATAGGTTTTGAGTTTTTTGTGTTTGAGAAAGTAAATTATTAAAGCAATAAACATTCCCCAAAAAGTTAGAGTACTCGATATTGATAATCCAGCTAATTCCAAGCGAGGAAAGCCAAATTTACCAAATCCCAAAATATAATTACCGATAATATTAAAAAACGTCCCAGCAATCACAATAAACATTATCGGACGAGTATGAGATAGTCCCGAAACAACACTCCGCAGCATTGCAAATCCCAAACCGGGAAAGAAAGCCCAAACCATTATCTTTAAATAGCTATTGGCTAGATTAACCGTTGTTTCATCTTGTCCCAATTGCAACATGATTTTATCAAAGTTTGCCATTATCAACATTATTGGTATTGATAACAGTAAAACCAGCCAAAAACCTTGACGTGTTAACTTTTCAATTCTGGTTTTATTTTTACTACCATAAGCTTCCGAAACCAGCGGAGTTATCCCCATTATTATTCCAGCAGTAGCATTTAATAAAGCAAAGAAAGTCAAAGAAGCTAAACCACCAGCAGCTAAAATTTCCGCACCCAATCTACCCATCATAATTGTGTCAAAAAATCCCGTTAAAGATTGAGTTACTTGTGCGCTTACTAAAGGAATTGCTAGATGTAAAAACTGTTTGCTTTCCTCACGAATATTAGGAATAACTGATTTTTTCTCAATACTTCTCTCTAACAACATTTTTTCTCACTTCCTAAATTAAATGAAATTATTGGTTAATTTGGTTAATAAATCCTGCTTTGAATCGCGAACATTAATTACAATTTATAAAGACTGGCAACATTAAACTACCCACATCTTGCGGTTCTATAAAAATCTTGCTGCAAGTTTCTGGTTGAATCAAATTCCCAAAAAATTACTCATGAATACAGTACCCACCACAAAACCAGCCACAATTGCTTATTCATCCGATGAAGGATTAATTGCTTCGAGTAAGGATTTGGGTTGGGAGTCTATTGTTCTCAAGGAATACCATTTACCACCAGCACAAGGTACTTATCCAGGTTTTGAGCAGCACGATTTAACTTTGTGTCTTACAACTCGTCCCCATCGAATTCATCAATATATGGGAAAAAAACGTTATGTGGGGATTTATAGTAAGGGTGATATTTGTATTACACCAGCAGGTATTCCCGGTGGTTATCGTGCTGAAGGTGATGACCATTTTTTACAAATTCAAATTGAACCGCAGTTTTTACAACAAGTCGCTCGGGAAACTGGTGATGTTGATGAAAGTAGTTTAGAGTTGATTCCCAAATTTAGAGAAAGAAATCCTCAAGTGGAGCAAATCATTATGATGCTCTATGCTGAGTTGAATCAAAAAAGCGGTTGGGGAAGTAAGTTATATATTGAATCTCTGAGTAATGCTTTAGCCGTAAATCTATTACGAGATTATTCTGTCAAAAAAACAAGTTTTGATTCACATCCCGGTGGTTTGACCGAAAGTAAGTTACTCTTAGTAACCGATTATATTAATGACAATATCGCTTCGGAAATTAAGTTATTAGATTTAGCCAGTGTAGCTGGAATCAGTCAATATCACTTCAGCCGTTTGTTTAAAAAGTCTTTGGGAATATCTCCCAATCAATATGTGATTAAACAAAGGGTTGAGAAAGCAAAATCTTTATTGAAAAATTCGGAATTATCTGTGACTGATGTTGCTTTTTCATGTGGTTTTAACAGTCATAGTCATTTCGGTAAATATTTTCGACAATTTACCGGTTTTACTCCCAAGCAATATCGGGTTGGTTAGATATTTTATTTAGAGGGGGTAGAGGGGGAAGAGAGGGTAGAAAATATCTACTGTGATATCGCAATGGTTTTGATTTTATAAATCGAAATGCTAAATCGCTTCAAAAATAACCGTTGTCGTATCGCAATGGTTTTGATTTTATAAATCGAAATGCTAAATCGCTTCAAAAACAACCGTTGTCGTATCGCAATGGTTT
>JBCBHT010000356.1:0-6492 GCA_038525335.1 Cyanobacteria bacterium J06621_15
GTCTGGAAAAGGGTAAAACTATTGGCAAAATCGTTCTAGCTGATTGGAATTAATTTTTTATCATCACTTCCAAAATAGTCTTCTTACAGCAATTTATTGGTAAATTAGGAAAAGCTTTTTCAAATAAAATTTACACCATGAATAACGCATTTGTAAGAAACTTTTTGGGTTCAAAACAGTTAGCATCCGAGGTCGCACAAAGAGTTCAAAAATCCGTACCAGCTTATCAAAATTTTTTACAAAAACAACAAGTAAATATTGAAGATGTATTTGAAAATTTACCTCCGTTAGACAAAGAAACTTATGCTTTAGCTTATCCGTGGAAAGAACTATTAGCAGATAATTACGACGAATGTTTCTGCATCAACCGTTCTTCTGGTTCTTCCGGAAAACCCTTCTACTGGCCGCAAATGAAATCAGAAAATCGCTCCTCACCTGTAGGTTTCAAAAATTTTCTTGAAGGTGCTTTTGCTATTCACCGAAAGAAAACCTTGGCTATTCTAGGATATAGCTTGGGTAGTTGGGTTGGTGGAGATGCTCTTTCTTGGGTTTTAAAAAGTATGGCAATTGATACGACTTATCCTTTTATGGTGTTTTCTCCAGGTAGTAATCTCGATGAAATTATTGAAATGATTTCTACAATGGAGTCTCTAGTAGAGCAGATTATCGTATTTATAGTGCCATCAGCAATTCCTTATCTTCATTTAAAAGCAAGCGAGTTACAAATATCTCTACCGCTAGATAAAATCAGGTACATGGTTGGTAGCGAACCCTTTCCAGAAAGCTTACGAGCTTCTCTCCAGAAACGTTCGGGGTTGGGAGACGAGGTTTCATTTATGTATTCTATTTATGGTAGCGCTGATACCGGTACTTTAGGAATTGAATCCCAAGCAACAGTAACTCTACGAAAAATACTATATAGAAATCAGAATTTGGCTACTAAATTAGGTTTTGAATCCCCAATTCCCCACTTCTTTCATTTCTCTTCTAAAGACATTTTTCTAGAAACCATTCATGGACATCTTTGTGTAACTCGTTGGCAAGGAATTCCCTTAGTACGTTACATTGTTTATGACAAAGTATCTTTATACAGTTGGAAGGAATTAAAGCAAGCTGTTCTGAATTCTGAGTATCTAGATTCTGAAAATAATCAAGCACTCATAGAAATTTTATCCAACACCAACGACCAACTTCCAGACCTCATAGCTGTTACGGGTCGAGCAGATAAATCTGTAATTCTAAGTGGTAATAATTTTACAGAATATATGCTTGATGCTGCAATTAAAAGTGAAGAACTTGACGATATTCTAACCGGATTATACCAAGCTCAAGAAATTTGTGAAGAAGATAGACAATAT
This sequence comes from Cyanobacteria bacterium J06621_15, assembly GCA_038525335.1. Lineage (GTDB taxonomy): Bacteria > Cyanobacteriota > Cyanobacteriia > Cyanobacteriales > Nostocaceae > Rivularia. The sequence goes on from JBCBHT010000356.1 coordinate 1,359, forward strand.
TTAGCAATTGACTTGGAAATTCGACAAAATATTTCTCCCGACCGGTCATTGATAGACCGGGTTTATTACTTTTTAATCCAGTCTTTGGGACAATTACAACCCAGTTTTCTTAATTATTGGCAAGATATTTATAGTAATTGGGATAATGATTTAAAAAAACGGATTCTGAAGTTGAATTTTGTACCTTGGCCAACTCTTTCTGAAAAAGCAAAAACAAGTATTAAACAAAGAGGAATTATTAGTAATTAAGGGTTATTTATAAAATAAAATAGGGAATAGCGGAAAATGCGGTCTTGGGGTCTCCCCAAGTAGAGCAATTTTCCAAGAGAGAGAATAGGGAATGGGGAATAAGAAATATTATTTACTTATCAAACAACGCCAAAATCTTTGTACTTTATATAATAGGAACTGCTGTGAGACAAACTTTAACCTACACAATCTCCTTAAGTGCAATATCAAACTAGATTGTCACAGCAACTATAAGAAGGACTGAAATAAATGAACAATAACCCTCCTACCGCTTCTGGACAATGCCCCTTTCATGGAACCCGCGTTGGAGGAGCGCTCGGTTCTAAGCCGCAAACTGATGATTGGTGGCCGAATCGACTCCAGGTAGAGCTGCTTCACCAAAATTCACCACAGGCTAACCCGCTAAAAGATTTTGACTATAAGGAAGCGTTTGAGAAAATCGACTTCGGGCAGTTAAAAAAAGATATCAAAACTCTACTGACAGATTCAAAGGACTGGTGGCCAGCCGACTACGGTAACTACGGACCCCAGATGATTCGCATGGCATGGCACTCTGCGGGAACTTACCGTATTGCAGACGGTCGTGGTGGAGCGAGCCGAGGTATGCAACGCTTCGCCCCGATTAACTCGTGGTGGGATAATGGCAACACAGATAAATCACGACGGCTGCTTTGGCCAATCAAGCAGAAATACGGCTCCGCACTAAGCTGGGCTGATTTAATGATTCTAGTCGGCAACTGCTCGCTAGAAATTATGGGTCTGAAGACCTTTGGTTTCGGCGGTGGACGCATTGATGCTTGGGAAGCAGATAGAGCTACTTACTGGGGTCCCGAGTTCTGGAACGGTGAAGCTTTCGGAGAAAACGGTAAGCAGCACGAGGGACATCCAACTGAGATGGTTACTCGTACAATTCGCTGGGTCGGCGAACCTAAAGACGAATATTACGACCTCGAAAACCCCTTGGGAGCTTCGCACCAGGCTTTAATCTACGTTGACCCAGAAGGTCCCGATGGCAGCGGAGACCCAATCGCATCTGCCCGCGATATCCGCGAGACTTTTGGACGCATGGCGATGAACGATGAGGAAACTGTAGCTTTGATTGCAGGAGGTCATGCTTTCGGTAAAAGCCACGGCATGGTTGCGGCAGACAAGATTGGGCCAGCCCCCGAAGGTGCGCCGATTCAGGCTATGGGTCTAGGGTGGCAAAATCCAGAAGGTACGGGCTTTGCTGAATTTACAATGACGAACGGGATTGAAGGTTCGTGGACACCAAACCCGACCCAGTGGGATAATAGCTACCTAGAAAATCTCTTTAAGTACGAATGGGAAAAAACAAAAAGCCCAACCGGTGCAGTTCAGTGGAAACCAGTAGATTCTAGTGCGCCAAAAACACCAGATGCTCATAAACCAGGTGTCGAGCATGCTTTAATGATGATGACTTCAGACATTGCGTTGAAGGAAGATTCTGCCTATCATGAAGTCTGTAAACGCTTTCTCCGTGACTTCGACTACTTTAGCGATGCATTTGCGCGTGCTTGGTACAAGCTGACTCATCGGGACATGGGACCAAAAGTACGCTATCTTGGTCCAGAAGTTGCGGAAGAAGACCTGACTTGGCAAGACCCGATTCCAGCCCTTGACCACGATGTCGTAAATGATGCCGATGTTAGTTCTCTCAAGAACAATATTTTGGCGAGTGGACTTTCAGTTTCGGCGCTGGTATCAGCAGCTTGGGCATCGGCATCAAATTATCGCGACTCCGACAAACGTGGTGGTGCAAATGGCGCTCGCGTTCGTCTAAATCCCCAAAAAGACTGGAAAGTTAACCGTCCGCAGGAGCTTAGTCAAGTTTTATCCACTCTGGAGCAAATTCAGTCAGAATTTAACAAAAATCAGTCAGGTAGCAAAAAAATCTCAATTGCAGACCTGATTGTCCTTGGTGGCTGCGCTGCTGTGGAAAAGGCTGCGAAAGATGCTGGGGTTGATGTCAGCGTTCCATTTACACCAGGTCGAATGGATACAACTCAAGAACTGACAGATATTGAAAGCTTTGAATGGCTCAAGCCAGTCTCAGACGGTTTCAGAAATTATCATAACGAGGCTGTGGGCTATAAGGTTAAAGCAGAGCGGATTTTCCTCGACCGCGCACAGCTTCTGACACTGACAGCACCCGAGTGGACGGTTCTTGTTGGTGGACTTCGTGCCCTCGACCAAAACTGGGATAATTCCAAGCATGGTATATTTACCGACCGACCAGGTGTTTTGACCAACGACTTTTTCCGTGTCTTGACCAGTATGGACTACGAATGGAAGCCAGTTGACAATCGCGAGATGCTGTTTAACATTTGCGATCGCAAAACAGGTGAGACTAAGTTTACCGCGACACGCTGCGATTTAATCTTCGGTTCTAACGCCGAGCTGCGTCAGGTGGCTGAAGTGTACGGTGCTAATGACGGTCACGAGCGGATGGTGAAAGACTTTGTTGCAGCTTGGGACAAGGTAATGATGCTCGACCGCTTTGACGTTGTTGCTTAAGTTGCAGTTAGGAGTTAGGAGTTAGGAGTTAGGAGTTATGAATTAGGAGTTAAGAGTTAGGAGTTGAGAGTTAGGAATTCTACCGTTATTTAGCGGTGATACATATTAATTATGTAGAGACGTTGCAGTGCAACGTCTCTTTGCATTTATGATTGTGAAAAAGCAAAAATAATAAATAACGTAGGTTAGTTTGAGGAGCGTTAACGTTCACGAATTACGTTAGCGAAGCGTGTCCCGGAGGGACATATTACGAATTATAAGTACTTGGACGAAATTAATTGTATATTTGTCATTGCGAGTGAAACGAAGCAATCTCAAGGTGTTGCGATTGCTTCGCTTTCACGCGGAGCGTGTGGATCATCGCTCGCAATCACACAAATATTTTTGTCCACCTACTTACTCATGCCCGAATTACAGTAATAGCACGTTGATTATCAGTAACTACAACTTGGGTTGATAAACGTTCTTCCATTGGTAATGCATTTTTACGTCTATCAAATACTAGCAACCAGCCTTCATTTAATCCCAAACGTGCTAAATATGATTCTAATTGTTCGATTCCCTGTTCTTGTGGGTCGCGCTTTTTTTCTCTCCAAACTTTTAATTCAATACCAAGAGTAGTAGAACCATACTTTAAACATAAATCCATTCTGTCACTACCAATTGCATATTCCCGCTCAAGAGTTCCACCACCATTGACCACACGATGCAAGAAAGCCATTAACACTAAATGCGGTGCAATTTCATGATATCCAGTACTACCTAATAACGGTTCTCCATGCTGTCTCCAAAATTTAATAAACGCTTCGAGCAAAGCATCTTTATTTAATTCCCCATCAGGAGTTAACCAAGTTGGTGCAATCATTGGTAGAGAAGCCATTGGTGTCACCGTTAATACTCTGGGTAAAACCTCACGATAAATCGGATTTGCAATTGTTAATCCACCATAGGGATGCATCGTACACAAACCCAAATCAATTACGAACTGAATATCATCATTGGGGATATCTCCTAATTCCAAACCAGCTAACATTGGCTCAATAATCGCTTTTATTCTTGGTTCTCGCAAGCGTTCGGCTAAACTATCAAGATGGGTATCTCGACGAGTAATTAATATTTCCTTAGCTTGTAAAATATGCTCCTTGGTAATAGCAATATTTCTATCCTTCACGATTTTTTCCACAACTTCCTTAGCTAAAGCATTAACTAACCAAGGTTGACCTTGAGTTAAATCAAAAGCTGTTGCGCTAGCTTCTGGTGTAAAAACTTGCCCAGTATCTTCAGTATGTTGCTGATATAATTCTGCTACTTCTTCTGCATTAAAATTTCTCAGGGTGATAGAACTAACTTTGATATTAAAAGGACTTGCTGTATTTAATCTCCCACCCTTCGGGTTCAACAGTTTGCTTATGCCGGGGAACCCGTCCACCGCAACTGTTTCACTCCCACCGGATGCAACCTTGTAGTCCCGAACATCCCGTAAACCAATTAACCCCACAGAAGAAGGAAAATATTGTGGACGATTGGGAAAACCATCTCTTAGCTGTCGTAACACTGAAATCAACGTATCGTCTTGAAGGGAATCAATTTCATCAATAAATATTATTAAAGGTTTCGTTGAAGCTTTTGCCCAAGCTTGTAAAAAAGCTCGAATTCTGCGTCCTGGTTGTTCCTTTTGCTGTTGATTTAAAGCAGGTGGCTGTAATTCATCAGGTAATCGAATCGATATTGTATCGTACCAAGTTCCCAAAATTGCTAATTCTGCTGCGCTGGGGTCGTTGTTAAAAGCACTTCCCACTTCTACAGATATCATCACCGCTGCATAATCTCCGGTTGCCGTAAGTTGTTGCGCTAATGCTAGCATTGCCGTAGTTTTACCAGTTTGACGAGGTGCGTGAATGACAAAATAGCTACGCTGTTGAATTAAATTCTCCAAATCTGGCAATCTTCTAGTTGGAGACAGCATATAGTGGATATCTTCTTGACACGGACCAGCAATATTAAACCAGCGAGACATAGGAGTGTGGAGAATTAGCGGACACTTTGAGTTTAGATGATTTTGGGGGAGGGGATGATATTTAACCTGGCGATTAAAATCGCGGCTACACAGGCAAAACCCGCCTGCGCGGGTCAATTATTGGTGAGTATAATTTAATACAGAGTTATAAATAAGGGTAAATACGGATAATATTATTGCAGTACCGGCTACATTTTTTATCGAATACAATCGTAAATGTTGCGATCGCAAATGGTGCATGAGTCCGATACAAAAGATATTAAACCAGCGAGACATAGGAGTGTGGAGAATTAGCGGACACTTTGAGTTTAGATGATTTTGGGGGAGGGGATG
>JBCBHT010000357.1:0-6456 GCA_038525335.1 Cyanobacteria bacterium J06621_15
AAGAAGTAAGAAGTTTGATTTTATCGGCTTTTTAGCCATTTTCAATGGTTGCTTTATTTACGCCGACTTGTACTAGTGCGTTTTCTACTTAATTTCAGGAGACGCAGCAATACACCCCGTCTCTACATTCCGTCGGGGTAATTATAATCCTGACTTTATGAATTAACTAACTGCTCTGTTAAGCGTTGCTTATAAGGTTTAGCAGAATCCTCCACACCATTAACGACTAACCCCAGTATTTGTGCTTGATGTTCCATTAACTGCTGTAAACTATCGCGAACCGAATTACTGAAACTCATACCCGGTTTGACAACAAACAGCACATTGGGAATTTGAGCGGTCATCAAAGCGGTAGCAGTTGTAGCACTGACCGGAGCAGTATCAACTAAAACATAATCGTATTCAGTGCGAGATTCTGCATCAGCTAGAGCTTGTTGAAATTTTCCTTGGGACACCATTTGTACAATTTGACTGCTCCGTGGTGTTGTAGGTAGTAAATCTAGATTTGGAGCTAGTTCGATAACTTCGTTTTTAATATTTAGTTCTTGAGTAAAACCTAAATCTTGAGTCAGTTCTGCTCTGATAAAATCTCCATCGACTACCAAAACTCGAAAACCCAAATCTACTAAAGCTTTTCCTAACCCTAAAGTCACCGTGGTTTTTCCTTCGCTTTCCATTGCGCTGGTAATTAATAGATGACGATTATTTAAAGGTTGTAAACTAAGGGCTGAAGCAAGACGTTGAAATTTGACTTGATTGTCGTCGGAATCGGATATTAGTTCTGTTGTTAATTGAGCATTTTTGAGTTGAGGAATAGAAACAACCATCGGGAATTTCATATCCTTCAAATCTTGAGGACTTAACAATGGATTGCGTCTTTCTAAAAGTAATATTAAAGCGATACTGCCAGTTATTCCTGCTAGTAAAGCATTTAAAATCATTAAAGAGTTTTTGGGAGAAATCGGGTTGTTACCGACTCTAGTTGAATCCAATACTTCTACATTAGGATAAACATCAAAAACATCAATATTAGTTTGTTGAACTTGAGCAACTAAACCTTTATAAACACCTTCCGCAACATCAACATTTCGTTGAAGTTCTAATAATGTTTTTTGTTGATTGGGAATAGAATCTAAGTTACTTTTAAGCTGATTGATTTGATTTTGGATAAGTTGAGCGCGTCTTTGTTGACCGGATGCTTCTGTTTCTGCCAAAATTAATTGTTCGATTAAACCGGCTCTTCCTTCTCCTTCACCGCTGACTGTAGTGTCAATAGGTATACCACCAGAGGTTTTTTGAACTTGATTTTGAATTCTATTTGATAATACTTGTTCTTGCTGTATAAGTTCTCTAACCGCAGGATGACTATCGGTATATTTAGCTCTTAATTCTGATAAATTAGCTTTGATTTCTGCTAACTTTCCTCTCATAAATTGATAGTCTCGATTTTCTCCCAAACTTAAAGAACGAATCGCTTGATTTGAGGACATACTCAAAACATTTGACAAAGTATTAACGCGATTTCGATTATATTCTGCTAAAGATAATGCTTCTAGTTGAGCTTTAGTTAGATTATCAATTGTAGTAACAATAGCTTTTGTTTGTTCTTCAGCATCAACTAAAGCGCTACTTTGTTTAAATTGCGCTAAAGCTTGTTGTGCTGACATTAATTTTTTTCTAGCTTCTTCCAATTCTACAGCGCTAAATTGCCTTTTTGATAAGCGGTTTTGCTGTCGGAGTTCTTTGAGACGCTGTTGATATAAAGCGATTAAATTATTTGTGCGCGATTGTGCTATTTCCGGAGATAAACCTTTAGTATCTACAGTAATGATGCGAGAATTTTCATCGATAGAAACATTAAACAGCGACTTGTAACCAGATACAGTTTGAAAATCACTTTTTTGTGGGTCTATATTAAGTACATTTTCCATCAAAGTATCGCTAGTCAGAATACTTTTCTGCATTTGCAATTGACTATCACCAATTGCTGAAATACTAGAATCGTTTTTTCTTAAAGAACCTAAAATACCCAAACTAGCATCTAAATTGCCATTTGTGGCTGGAATAGTTAGCTGTACAGTTGCATTCCATGTCCGGGGTGTAACCGTAGCAATATAACCAGTTAAGCCCAAAACTAATAAATTCCAAAGTACTACAGGTTTCCAATGTCTGAAAGCGATTGCTGTTATTTTATTCATAAAACTATTTGTTAGTGGTTAGTTGTTAGTGGTTAGTTGTTAGTGGTTAGTTGTTAGTTGTTAGTTGTTAGTGGTTACCAATTACCCATTAAGTATTTATTCTTAATTCCTAATTCTTAATTAAAATTCAAAATCCGTCTTGGAAAGTTTTGGGGACGGAAACCGACACCCCAAACTTTCCGCAAAATCCAAAATTAATTTGATAGTTCGTCCCATTCGGTAATATTTAATCGCTGCTGTTTTACTTCAAAAATAATTGCTCCCAACCAAATAAAAAAGAACCAGAAATGAATAGCCATCCAAGTTAAATTAGTGGCATGAATTAGTAAATATAGAGCTACTAAACAACCGAATGCTCGTTGACAAAGCTGGTTTCCTTCAATAGCTGGTTTCCAAAAGCTGCACAATGTTGAAATTAGAGCAAAAATGAAGAAAATAAACCCAAAAATACCATGTATATAAAGTACCTGAGCATAGGAAGAAAAGGTTCCTAACGGTAGCGCAAAAGCCCCATTACCCCAACTTGCAGTCTTTTCCATAAAACCCCATCCTACCCACGGAGATTCTTTCCATGCATCAATAGTTGCATTCACAATGAACTCTCGGTCTTTTGATGAGTCAGCACGAGCGCTGTTAAAAGTATCTAGGGGTGAAGTAATTAAATCTCTCACGGTTAAACTCAAGACAGCAGCGAATAATGAAGTAATAGACATTATCCATAAATAAGCTTGTCGAGCTAACCCGCTACGAAAACAATATATTATCAGCCAAACTAAAGGAAAACAGACCCAACTGAGACGACTTTGAGAAATTATCAGAGCAATTAGACTACCAATCAAACCTAATTTTCGCCACCGTGGATTGCTTTCGCTCAAACATATGAAAAAACATAAGATACCGCAAACTCCTAAAATCGGAGGGTCCGCAGTATAAAGGTCTGTTCTTGGTAAGGGAATACCAAAAAATGGTTGAATTTCAGCAAACTTAACCATTAAACTGGTTTTTTCACCTGGAATTAAACGAGCTAAAGGTGGTAAAAAATGTTCTTGTGGTCCAAGACCGAAAAGTATTAATAGTTGAATTGCTAAAACTACTGAATAGCTTGCTGACATTATCGACACAGCCTTTGTAATAGTTTGTAACCTGATGCGATGCCAAAAAGGTAAAGTCATACAGGCAAATATCATCAAATAGCCTTTAAATAAAGTAAATAAGGTGGATGCTGTTTTTAAAGCTTCAAAATCGATTGTTTCTAAACCTAAAATATTCGTCCAAAGCGCTGCAAAAGTCATTCCCAACCATGCCCAATTACAGAGGGGTAATGAATTTTTGATTAGCTTATCTATTTGTAATCCAGCAATTAATAAAAAAGCGCTAATTACTGGATATACAATAGTTTGAATTCCCAAAAACCACCAAATTGGAGTCAAAATAATTGTCCAAAAAATAACCCTTTCACCAAATGATTTTGCATCAGATTTGAACTTAGATTTATTATGATTCTTACTAATATTAAATGCCAGCATTTAAGGAGATGGGGAGATGGGGAGATGGGGAGAGAGGTAACTGTTCACTGTTCACTGTTAACTGATAACTGTTGACTATCTACCCAATAGCTTTAGATACTTTTGGGTACAGTGTTCTACTCTAAATTGATTCAGCCAGTCTGTATCTATTTGCTTAATCTCACCTGCAAGCACTTTTAAAATAGCTTCAGCCATTGCTTTTGTATCACCAATTGGGATTAATTGACCATATTTACCATTGTCTAAAATCTCTGCTGGTCCGCTATGACAGTTTGTTGATACGACTGGTGTTCCGACTGCTAAAGCTTCTGCAATCACGTTACCAAAACCTTCCCAAGCAGAGGATAAGACGAAAACTCTACTATTAGCCATGTAAGCGTAAGGATTATCCACAAAACCCAACATTCTGACATCTTTTTGTATTCCTAATTCGTTAATTAAATTATTTAAATTCTCTTTTTCGGGTCCTTCCCCCAAGATTACCAATCGACATTGACGAACTTGTCGAATTCTGACAAATGCACGTAGTAAGCTTGGGTAATCTTTCTGCTGATGTAATCTTCCTACAGCCAAGATAACTGGTGGTTTGCCTAATTGAAACCACGGATGTTCTACTTTCTCTCGTGCTTTAACAAACAGTTCTGGAGTGATAACTGGATTGTAAATTAAATCAATCCTTTTGTTAGGTAAATTAGTAACTTTGACTAAATCTTCTTTAACTCCTTGAGAAACACTGACTATTCCGTCAGCCAAAGGGTACAAAAGTCTTGCTGCTAGCGGTGTTAAACGTACTGAAAGCTGTGGAATACGTTTTGCTTCTAGAGAAAGATGGTTGTGTTCGGATACTACTATTTGGGTTGATACTCTAGCAATACGTTTTGCTAACAGAGCTATTTCACAAGGATAATGTAAAGCTGCTAGCATACTTCTGGGATTTTCTGCTCGCAAATATTTAACCAATCTAGGCAGAATACCAATTTTTGATTGTGCTTCTAGGTCTATTAGCCTGATTTCTGAGGGTATTTGTTTTAGCAGAGAACCACTTGCAGATGCAAGCACCATATCAACTTTTAGACCTTGTTGGACAAAACCCCGAGCTAAATTGAGCAATACTCGTTCTGCACCACCACTGTAAAGACAGCGAAGAAATATGGCTATATCCGGCGAATAATCAGACATGGTGTAAATTCTCCGCGCTATATAGCGACCCTGATTTCCGGGATACACTTTTCATCACCTTGAGAACCGCAGCATAATTACGTTGAGCATCAAAACGCTTTTCAGCTATCTGACGACTAGCAGCAGCCATAGTCGCTATTTTGGCAGGGTTATTCTTCAGAGTTCGGAGCGCTATGGCTAAAGCTGTAGCATCAGATGGTGGGATAATTAAGCCATTAATTCCGTGTTCAACTTGCTCGCATAAACCACCAATATCAGTAGTAATAATTGGTAAACCTGCTGCCATTGCTTCTGAAACAACTATACCAAAGCAATCAGCCTCAGTAGGGAAAACAAAGATATCGGCTTGAGCATAAAGCTGTTTCAAACCAGAGCTATTCGGAGTTAAATCACAATATATATTGAGATTTTTGATTCCGGTCAATTCGCGTTTTAAACTGACATCTTTAGTGACAATATCTAATATAAAATCCTGCTCCAAACCATTAAGAAAAGCTTCAAGAAGAGTATAACCACCTTTACGAGCAAAATCTCCTCCAACAAATAGTAAACGTAGGGGATTTTTTAAAGTAGATTCTGTGATTATATCGCGTTGAAAATGCCATTTTTCTAAATCTACACCTGGTGGAATTACGATAACTTTTTCGTCAGATATACCGTAATCGTAAACTAAAGAATCTTTTGCCCATTTACACCAAGTTACAATTGCAGCAGCCGCATTATAAGTACTCTTATTCCATTGATATTTAATACGTTCTGCAAAAAAATTAGTTCCTACTTGATGATTATATCCAGCAGCAATACTATCAAAATTAAGAGGGGTAGCGTCGGTAGAAATTATAGTTGGTATACGATGCATTAAATCAATAGCAAATAGACCCAGCGTCTGAGTATGTAAAAATAATCCATCTAGGGATTGTAATTTCATCGCTGACTCTATCGCATTCCGAGTACGAAGACTAACTTTTAGCGACCAATTATTACGAATTAGCGGTAATTTTCCCCAGACATCATTGGTATTTTCTCCTACAGGCATCCAATACGGTTTGATATTAGCATCTTTGTCTACCCAATACCTTAAATTCTGGTAGTGAGTAACATGTCCTAAAGCTTGTTCTACAATAAAACCAAAATTAAACATTAACTATAATCCATATTAGTTAACAGTGAACAATTAACAATTAACAATTAACAATTAACAGTTATAGCGCTTTTCATTTAGGTGCAATACAATGCGGATAAACCTCTCTCCTTATTAAGGATAAGGGTGTATTCTATTAAATTGAAAACTGCTATGATAATAATCTTTGACCTCAGACATTTGACCCTCTAAATTAGTCTTAAACCCTTATTCCTATTTTCTACTTTTTGTTGCCTACTTCCTCTTGATATCATTCTTTTAATTTTGAATTTTAGGTATCTATATTGTTTTGGAGGTAAAAGAATAACCATTATAATTTTGAAAAATGCTTCAGACATTGTTTTCCAATGCACAAGTACAGATAAATCATTCCAAATTACATTCTTAAAAAACCGCATCGCAATTATGGCAT
>JBCBHT010000358.1:0-6454 GCA_038525335.1 Cyanobacteria bacterium J06621_15
AAATCTGGTTTCTGTGTCGTCAATACAGCGCTCAACAAGCCTTAGATATGGGTTTAGTAAATACTGTTGTATCTGTAAAGCAATTAGAAGCTGAAGGTATTCAATGGGCACAGGAAATTTTAGAGAAAAGCCCCATTGCAATTCGCTGTTTAAAAGCAGCTTTCAATGCTGACTGCGATGGACAAGCAGGTTTACAGGAACTTGCTGGAAATGCGACTTTACTTTATTACATGACCGAAGAAGGAAGTGAAGGGAAACAAGCATTCTTAGAAAAGCGTAAGCCAGATTTCCGTCAATACCCCTGGCTACCATGAACAGTGAACAGTTGGGGGTGAGGTTTTTAGGTGTACCTTAATAGATTAGGAAACGCTATATCTTAATTCCGCTAAATAAATATAAAAATTGCACCTAATTCCCAAAGGTGCAACTTTTTTAGTTGACAATACAAATTTTAAAAACACATTTTATTTCTACGTCAAATCCTTTTCGGTCGGTTCAATCAAATAAACAATAAACTAGACCGATTCATCAATCTTTTAGAACGGCTAAATTGTTTCTAATTTAAAAGTTACTATGCATTTTCTGTCTTGAGACTTAACCGTTCAAGCTTTATGAAAATGCGAAAATTGCTCCTCACACAAAAATCTAGCTCAATAAAGCTTCTGCTTTTACAGGTGTAGATACTTGTTCAATATCTGGTTCTGCATTTGTAGGCGATAAATTCTCAGAACTCTCGGCTAATACCCGAGCCGCATCAGGTAAACTCCAAGCATCCTCCAAGCTTTCCCATGAGGGAGCAAAGGGAGGAACTGCTAGCGAACATGCTTTCCAACTCCCACGTACTGGCGCTCCCAGTTGCTGACAGACTCCTCCACGCCGACCTTCGGGTGCAAAGTGACGACAATTTCGGCAAGAGTTAATCGTGAAGATTTGGATGCTTTTCATTTTTTACGCCGTATGCTGACTGATTTACATCTCCTATTTTGCTCCTAGACAAAAACACTGAATAAATACATCAAGCTATGATTCTATCTAGGTTTTCCTGATCCCAATCAGAAAAATAGCTTTATAATCTCTTTATGTTTATGTTATATTTTTCAATTTTTATGTTACGAAAAGAAACAAAACAATTGGGAAGCATGATAGTTTTTTGCGCCAAAACCGATTAGGGATCATGAACAATAATCTTGCTTTGGATATAGGGGCATAGTTATATTTAGCTTAAAGGAGTGCCCCACAGAAGTAATTAATTGTTCTGAAGTGAGAACTATCAATGAATAATTATCAACGAACAATTTTCACTTGTAGCGTATGGATATTCGATTACTAGTTTTGCTAAAGTTCGGGTACGGGTCCCTACTTCAATTTTGGATTTGCGGTTTAAGACTATTGCCGAGCTAAGAAGACTTTAGGATGTGCGTGCTTCAAATTCCTGGGATTATTGAAATCAAAAATCTGTCTTGGAAACTTGATAGGAACAACATCTCCTCATCAAGTTTCCGCAAAATCAAAAATATTTCTCTCATTTCAAAAAGACCTAGCGGCACAAATTGAACAAACTCCCCAACGTTGTAATTCTCCTTTGGGAGTTGGAGATTGACAGTTGGGACAAAGAGGTAAATTTGAATGTCGCGCTTTAATTGCTTGTGACCAGTTAGCAAAAGCAGTACGAGGATTTTTAGTTCTATAGTGGAGACTTTGATTTTGGTTTAGATTAAATTCTCCTAGATAGCTTGGATGCTCCTGAGACGAAATAATTGGTTGTCGAGAAGACTTTTTTTTGGTATGTTGCCAACGAGCTGTAGAAAAGCGTATATCTACTAAGGGGGTAGGTAATTTTTTATTTAGCTTTTTTAGCAATCTTTGGCGTTCAAAAGTCAAGTTTTGCGCCCAAACGGCTCCGGAAGTTGCCACCCACAAAATATCCCGTTCTATTGAGATTGGTTGGGTATGAGTGGAAACAACTTTTCCCACAACTTCTTCCCAGCAATCAAGCAACTTTTGTAACGGCTGTTGCTTGTATAAAGCTTCTAGTTGTAGTTGCTCTAAAATCTTTGGAATTGATTCAAACGACATTTTGTTAGGAGTTTGAGTGCAGAAATTACATCTTGGTTAAATAATATAACTATGATAATTTTCGCTAGGATTGGCAAAGCGGGTATCTGTTTTACCCCACGTAATTCCTAGAAAATGTGGCAGGTTTTATCAAAGCTTTCCCAATTTAGGTCAGAGATACTGCTTTATTATTAGTGGATCTTGTCCTAACTTCGGGAAAACTGCTCTAATTTTGACGCGAAAAAATGTTACATGGTGGATAATCTGGCAGTTGGTACGGAGGTAAATGGGCAATGAGTGAAAACCCTTTATATTATTCTGGTAATCAAAAATCTAAAACATCAAATTTAAAACCGGTTCTTAGTTCAGCCTTAGCAAGTTTAGAAGTACAGCTTGATGAAGAATTAGCGCGATATCGTCGAACGAGAATTGGACATAGAACTCCTATCCAAAAGAGTCTTGGGAGTTTGATTGCTGCTAAACCTCAATCTCAAAGCGCTATGACTATTGCTTCAAGTAAGAATCAGCAGAGTTTAACCCCAGAACAAGCCGCAGCTTATATAAGAGAGCAGCAAGCAAGTAGTTCCACACCTGCGGAAATTAAAACTCCACCTCCTCCTCCCGCTCCGGAAACTTTCGGTGCAGTTACTTCCAATCAAGAAACGAAAGATAGCAATCCTCAAATTTCTTATTCGCTTGCTTCAAATCAAAATCTTGGTGTACCATTCCCTGAAAACATAAATACTCAAGAGCATACTGCATCTACATCAAACCAAAGCAGTATCGTTAAAGCGGGTCTTGGTGAAAATAAACCACCATTAAATGTATCTCCACCAAAAAATGAAAATACCAAGCAACCAGACGACTATTTAGAATCTTCTGAAGCTTTATTACGTAGTTTACAAGAAGAAGAAAGTCCTTCCCAGACCAAAAAACCAAAAAATAATAATGACAGTCTGCTATCACCTTTGAGTATTGGCTCGATGTTATTGCTTTTAGTCTCTAGTATTACTTTTGGCTATATCATCTTTAACTTAGATGACCTACCTTCGTTAACTTTTGGCGGATTGTTCAAACGCAATCAACAAGTTGGCAGCATTGAGAATACTGAAAACGTGAGCGATGTCAAGTCAGGGGAACAAAAATTAACACCCATACCCAAAAATCCCAATCTTGCCAGCGATGCACTTCCGGGTATAAATAGCATTGATGATGTTGTGGGGGCAACACCTAAAGCTAAACCGACTCCTGTCGCAAAACCTCCTGCGACCGTTGCAAATCCAGCCCCGGCAGAAAGGACAACTACAGCAGGACAGGTTTCACCTACAAATCCAGCCCCTGTGGAAAGGAGAACTACGGCAGAACAGGTTCCTACAGTTGAAAATACTCCTGCTCCCGCTCAACCTGTTTCCGAAACAGCTTCAGCACCAGCACCCCAAAACCTTGATGAAATAGAACCATCTAATGGTGGATTTTACAATGTCATTGTAGATAATACAGGCAATACATTAGCCGATGTTAGAAAAGTAATTCCAGATGCATATTTATCACCAGAAGGTAAATATGTTTATTTAGGTGCCTTTAAATCCAAAGATAGATTAAAAAAACATTTAGAACTTCTTAAAGAAAAGGGAATCACAGCAAGAGTAGAAGAACCGGAGAGTTAGCAGTTAGCAGTTAACAGTTAACAGCTAGCAATGTAATTATCCCTTCTTATTAATGTTGTTAATGTTGGCATTAATTTAGATATCAGAGGGATTCCGGTCATACATAGGCTCAATCCTGCGATATCCCTATGGATGACCGGATAAGTTTCAAGCAAGTAAATCCAAAATTGACAGAATATATATCCTTCAGTTCTTTAATCTTTTAATCATCTTCGCTGTTTAAAGAGCTGATGAACCGTAACCTAGCGTCGAATAATTGATAACTGTTAACTGGTAACTGATGATCCACATCCTCCGGATGAACAACTGAAAAATGGAGGTTTAATCTATGGGGTTGATTGAACGTATTCTGCGCTTGTTTCGTGCAAATGTTAATAGTTGGACAGCACAACAGGAAGATCCCGAGAAAATTCTGAAACAAGCCGTTTATGAAATGCAAGAAAATTTGGTGCAGATGCGACAAGGAGTAGCACAGGCTATTGCTACCCAAAAACGCACCGAACGACAAGCAGCTCAAGCTCAGACAACAGCAGACGAATGGTATCGTCGGGCTAACATGGCTTTGAAACAAGGTAACGAGGCTTTAGCGCGTGAAGCACTTACCAAGCGTAAAGCTTACGAACAAACTGCAACAGCTCTAGCAGAACAAATTGGGCAACAAAAAACTTTAGTCGCTAAACTTAAAAAAGATATGCAGGCTTTAGAGTCAAAAATCTCTGAGGCTAAAACCAAAAAAGATATGTATATTGCTCGCGCTCGCTCTGCTGAAGCTTCTTTGCGACTTCAAGAAATGCTAGGTGAAGTTGGAGATACCAGCTCGCTT
The DNA here is from genome assembly GCA_038525335.1 of Cyanobacteria bacterium J06621_15. GTDB lineage: Bacteria > Cyanobacteriota > Cyanobacteriia > Cyanobacteriales > Nostocaceae > Rivularia. The sequence goes on from JBCBHT010000358.1 coordinate 4,546, forward strand.
AAGGCTTTTGAGAAAATGGAAGACAAACTTTTAGAATTAGAAGCGAAACAAGAAGCAATTGCTATATCTGGTACTGATGAACTGGAAAATAAATTTGCGAGCTTGAGTGAAGGTGATGATGTAGATGCCGAACTTTCGGCAATGAAAGCACAACTTCCGGACAGTACGCAAAAAAATCAACTACCTCCCGACTGAATTAGATAAAACTTGATAATTATTACCCGTAATATTTATTTTGTGACCTGGGGTTATAGGGAGGACTGATTGAAAAGAATAAGATTACATTGAAATAGGTAACTGTCTTAAGTAGTAAAAACCTAACTTTTTGTCACCAGAGCGTAAATCTCAAGAGGAAAAAATTATGGGATTATTTGACCGTGTAAGACGAGTAGTCAGCGCAAACCTTAATGATTTGGTTAGTAAAGCCGAAGACCCGGAAAAAATACTCGAACAAGCCATCCTCGAAATGCAGGAAGACCTAGTTCGGTTGCGTCAAGGTGTTGCTCAAGCGATTGCTGCTCAAAAACGTACAGAAAAGCAATATAACGATGCTAATAATGAAATGAATAAATGGCAGCGTAATGCAATGTTAGCGCTGCAAAAAGGCGATGAAAACCTAGCTCGTCAAGCCTTAGAGCGTAAAAAATCTTTTACAGAATCTGCTGGTACTCTTAAAACCAGCTTAGACCAGCAAACCGCTCAAGTTGACAATCTTAAGCGTAATTTAATCCAGTTAGAGAGCAAAATTTCTGAGGCTAAAACCAAAAAAGAAATGCTCAAAGCAAGGGTTACAGCAGCCAAAGCTCAAGAGCAGCTTGAAGGAATGGTGCGCGGTATGAACAGCAGTAGCGCAATGGCTGCATTCGAGCGCATGGAAGAAAAAGTCATGATGCAAGAAGCACGTGCTCAATCCGCAGCAGAATTGGCTGGTTCGGATTTAGAAAGCCAATTTGCTCAGTTAGAAGCTGGTAGCGGTGTCGATGATGAATTAGCTGCTTTAAAAGCACAAATGGCACTACCAGGAGAAGCAGCAGCAAGTCAACCCCAACTACCAGAACAAACTGACAGCAGTCAAGCAAGTCAGAAGAAAAATAGCGAACCAGTAGATTCTGAATTAGAATCACTACGTAAAGAATTAGACAATATGTAATTTTTTAGATTTTAATTCAAATTTTTACTAAACAATTATCCCACAACTGTATCGGCTGTGGGATTTTGTAATTTGGGAGTAAGGAGTAAGAAGTAAGAAGTAAAAAGTAAGAAGTAAGGAGTAAGAAGTAAGATTCAACTCTTTATCAATCCCCCAATCCCCAATTCCCAATTCCCATCCTCTTCCTACAGCTACTAGTTTGAGAACAACATATTAAGATACATTCAATCTATGTAACTATAAAAGATGCTATTAGGTGGAGATTAAGATGAGCGAGGGTGTAAACAATATCAATGATGCTGATTTTGAAAAGGAAGTACTCCAAGCCCAGAAGCCAGTGCTAGTTTACTTTTGGGCTTCTTGGTGCGGACCTTGTAAATTGATGTCCCCAGCGGTTAATGCTGCGGCTACGAAATACAGCGATAAACTAAAAGTTGTCAAAATGGAGGTTGACCCCAATCCAGTTTCAGTTAAGCAATATCAGGTTGAAGGTGTTCCCGCTTTGCGTCTTGTTCAAGGAGATAAGGTCTTGGCTTCCAGCGAGGGAGTTGTTAATAAAGAAAAATTGATGAATTTATTAGATACTCATTTAGGTGGTTAGTGGTTAGTGGTTAGTGGTTAGTGGTTAGTGGTTAGTGGTTAGTGGTTAGTGGTTAGTAGTTAGTAGTTAGTAAATGGTAGTTAGGGAATACTGGTAGTCAGTGACAATTTACGCCTAATGTGAATTAAAAAACGTCCCTTATTCTACAAGGGTTTTGA
>JBCBHT010000359.1:0-6452 GCA_038525335.1 Cyanobacteria bacterium J06621_15
AACATTATCCGTTAACCATACTCCGTTATCGGATAATGTTCCACCTGAGTATTTGAAAGTAATAAGTAAGAAGTAATGAGTAATGAGTTAGGAGTTAGGAGTTAGGAGTTAGGAGTTATGAGTTAGGGATTATCAAAATTATCTGTAATGGAAGCATCTTGTTCCCTAATTGTTTTCAATCATCAATTACCTATTACCTATTACCTATTACCAATTACCAATCCCCAATCCAAAATCTAAAATCTAAAATCTAAAATCCAAAATTCTCCATCAAACATTCAGCAATCCTCTTCGCTGCACCTGGTTTACCCATGCGTCTTCTACCGTTATTAGCGATTATGTGTAGTTTGTCGGGGTCGCTGAAAAGGGTTTGAATTTCAGCAGCTACGTCAGTGGGTTCTTGAACTAAAATCACTGACGAACCTAAAAGACGAGTTTGAGCTTCGGCGAATGATGGAGTAAATTGAGGTCCTTCTCCTGGTATGATAAATGCTGGTTTACCCAAGCCTACAAACTGTTCCGTTGCTGTTCCTGCCATTGCGATCGCAATATCTCCGAGATGCAAGCAATCGTTATAAGCGGATTGGGTAAAAATCATGTACCCATTTTTTCGCTTGAAAGTTAATGCTTGATTGTCGGGGATATTAATGGGAGATTCTTGATTAGATACAATATTCCAACCTTGGTTTTTAAGGGTTTTAGCTAAAATATCACAATCTAAACCGGGAGCAATTGCTGCTAGAAATACTAGATTACCGGAGGTATGTCCGACAAAATCTTGGTTACTGAATGTTGAGATTAATTTGGAAACTGCAATTGTTATTTTTTCCCAGTTTTTGTAAGCTTCTGGAGTTCTGGAACCGGGTAAGAGAGTGATTCTTAAAGGACGCTCTATTTCTTGCTTTCGAGTATCGTTGGTGTAAAAATTTTGTAGCGGAAAGCTAGGATTCAAACCATCCATCATTGGATTACCCAAATCAAAAGCAGGAATTCTCCACTGATTTAAAATTTCTGTGGTTAAAGAATCTCTGGGAAATACAGCTTTACAGCGATTGCGACTCATTAACCATCTTTCCCAAGGTAGATAAACAGAACTGCTCCAGCCTTCCCATTTTGCTGCTTGGGTATTTCGTTTCAACCATCCAGCTTCATCTCGTAGATAATATTCCGATTTAGCAGTACCGACAAAAGCGTATTCAGAACCGCTTAACCAAGCGAATAATAACGGTACGATATCCCCTACAGCTAAAATTTTTGGCGAATAACCAGACTTTTTCTGAATTTTCACCCAGCGACGAATTGCTTTAAATTGATTGAGAGTTAATTTCAATAAACCACTACGTACATCTCCTGCTAATTGCTTAGCATCTTGGTAAATAAAGCCACCGCTAGGCATCGAACGCACTGAACCAATTACGGGAATATCTAGATTTTTATAAGCACGACCTTCACCAACTAGAGGTAAAGCAAAGATTTCTGGAGCGGAGTTTTGCTGTTGCAGTTCCTTTAAAATACGGACTGCAATTACATCTTCCCCATGTCCGTTACTTAATACTAGTAATCGTAAATTAGAATCAGCAACCTGTATTTTTTCTGTAAAGGGAACGGGTGATATTTCACTCATGAGAAACAAAATATTTGATTAGCTGTCTCAAAAGGTAAGAGGGATATATGAAGTTATAAATAAACCGCTATAAGTTGGAAGTTAGTATTATCCCCGTTGGCGAACCCATTTATCAAAACTCATTATCAAAATACACACTAACTTCCGTTCTTCAGGCTAAATATTATGCGACTTTCTTCTGCTGCAATTTTTACTTTAGCTGCGTTAGCGGCTAATAATCTTGATAGACAAGCAACTGCTGCAACTGATTCGACTCCTGTGTCTGAAGACAAAAAAGACGAAAACGTTGTAGTTCCAGTGATTGAGGATAACCCTGCATCTACAAAAATCATTCCTCAACCAGAAAATTTAGCAATTGGTCAGTTTTCATCAGTCAACAGTCAACAGTCAACAGTCAACAGTTATCAGTTATCAGTTAACAGTAATCAGTTACCAGTTAACAGTAAGGGGGTAAAACCTAAAAATCAAGAAAATAAAAAACAAACGCAAATTGTAATTAAAACTTCTCCCACTCCCCCCCTCTCCCCCTCTCCCTCTCCCCCTCTTCCTCCTTCACAAGTACCTGTAAAAACTAAAAGTGACTTCGTAGTTCCTGCTAGTAGCGTGCGGATAGTAGGGGTTAGTCCGGAGTTACAGAAAATTGTTGGGAGTGTAATCAAAACCCAACCGGGAGGAGACACCAGTCAAACTCAGTTAAAACAAGATATCGCAGCAATTTCGGAAACTGGTTTATTTGCTGGTGCGACTGTCAATAGTCGCAGTAACGAACAAGGTTTGAGTGTGGTGTACCAGGTTAAACCTATAGTTGTACGCTCGCTACAGTTGTCAAATGCTAAAGCGCTTTCCTATCAAGTAGCTCAAAAAGTTTTCCAATCGCAAATTGGTAAACCTATTAGTCCCTCGGGGATGAAAAAAGCTGTAGAAGATATTAATAAATGGTATTCCGACAATAATTATAATTTGGCACGGGTAACTTCCATTAAGCCCAACCGTCAAGGTGTATTAGATATAAATGTTGCTGAAGGTTTGATAGGGAAAGTAAAATTCCGCTTTATTAATGATGACAATAAGACTGTTGATAAAAAAGGTAAGCCAATAACAGGACGAACTAAATCTGAATTTCTGGAAAAGCAGTTAAAGCTCAAATCCGGTCAGGTATTTCAAGAAAATCGGGTTAGACAAGACGTACAAAGGTTGTATGCTACTGGATTATTTGAAAGAGTAAATCTAGAACTCGAAGGTGATGCAAATAAGGTTGATGTGGTTTACTACATTAAAGAAGCTGGAGCGCGGTCTGTAAATGTAGGTGGTAATTATAGTGCTGACCAGGGAATTGTAGGAACTGTAAACTTCACTGATAGAAATATTGGTGGTGTCAACGACAATGTAAATGTAAATGTCCAGGTTTCTCGACGGGATTTAAACTTTGACACAAAATTTACCAGTCCTTACCGAGCTAATAACCCCGACCGTCTTGGTTACAGCGTCAACGCTTTTCGGAAACGTAATCTTTCTAGCACTTTTAACGATGATATCAGGCTAGCAAACGGCGATAAAGTCCGAGAAGGAAAGTTTGGTGGTAGTCTAAATTTTCAACGTCCAATTGATGGATGGAATACCACTTTAGGATTCAACTATACTCGGGTCAGCATCAGCGATAAAAAAGGTAAAGTCACCGCAAAAGATGCTCAAAATAATCCTTTAACAAAAAGCGGTACGGGTATTGATGATTTAGCTACAGTATCTCTAAATGCTGTCAAAGACCGTCGCGATAATCCCTTCAATCCAACTAAGGGTTCCGTCCTGAAATTAAGTACCGAACAATCGCTTCCCTTCGGACAAGGGGAAATATCGATGAACCGTCTGAAGGCTGATTATACACAATTTGTACCAGTACAATTATTTAAATCTTCTCAATCTCAAGTATTTGCTCTTAACGTTCAAGCAGGTACCGTAATTGGTGATTTACCTCCTTACGAAAGTTTTGGTTTAGGTGGTTCTAATTCAGTTCGTGGTTATGGTTTGGGTGATGTTGGCAACGGTCGCTCTTACGTATTAGCTTCTGCAGAATATCGCTTTCCGATTCCAATTCTAAATTCGTTAGGAGGAGTGCTATTCGCTGACTTCGCTACAGATTTGGGTTCCGGTGATACAGTTGTGGGAGACCCCGGTGGAGTTCGCGGTAAACCCGGTGAAGGATTCGGTTATGGTGCTGGAGTGCGCTTGAATTCACCTTTAGGTTTGATTCGTGCTGACTACGGTATTAATAACCAAGGTGATACCAAAGTTCATTTTGGTATCGGACATCGGTTTTAAACAGTTATTAGTTATCAGTTATATTTCTTGTTCACAGCTGTTATCTCGTTCCAAGGTTCTACCTTGGAATGCTTTCTCAAGAGGCTCTCTCTGCCTCGTGTTTGCCTGGAGGCAGAGCCTCAAGTGTTGGGTTCCCAGCCAGAGACTGGGAACCAGTTAATCGAGTAGTGCTACGAAAAAATAAAAATAAGTCTACTTGGATACTACTTGCTTTTTGTATTACAAAGACTTAATTATTTAGACAAATTATGAAAAAGATAGTATAATCTATCTCTAAATTTAATTATTCTCATAAACATCTAATCAAGCACTTTCTGCTTGAATATGCTCATTACCAATTAATAAACAATTAGTTATAGTTAATTAAATTGGGCTGAAAGTTTTTATTCTTTTAATTGTATTTTCTACTACTGGTTACTTATACTTGTTCCCGAATAGAATATTAAAGTTTAATATCCAATTACAAAAAGCAATAACTTAAAACGAAGTATATTGATGTAATATTTGTTACTAATTTATTGTTTTAGTTTTCCGATTATCTAAGTAACACGCAAGTCCTAGTCTAGAATTGGAAATAAGATTGCCCGTACCAATTGTTAAATCCCAAAGTTAAATCACTATGCTAACTGGTAAAACCTTACAGGGTGGTAAATATACTATCAACCAGGAAATTGGAAGGGGTGGTTTTGGCATTACCTACAAAGCAACTCATCATTTCCTACATCAGGAAGTGGTGATTAAAACCCTTAACCATAAACTCCAAAAGCATCCAGATTTCGCTAAGTTTGAAGGTCAATTCCAAGATGAGGCTAGAAGGCTAGCAAGTTGCATTCACCCGAATATTGTTCGAGTCAGTGACTTCTTTGTAGAAGCTGGTTTTCCCTACATGGTCATGGAATATATCCCTGGTGAAACCTTGGGGGAAGCATTTGTGATGCCAGGAATACCTTTACCAGAAGAGCAAGCAATTCACTACATTCGTCAAGTTGGTGCAGCTTTGGGAGCAGTACATCAAAAAGGTTTACTGCATCGGGATGTTAAACCGGATAATATTATTCTTCGTCAAAACACCAACGAAGTTATTTTAATTGATTTTGGTATTGCACGAGAATTTAACTCCGGGGTTAGACAAGCTCATACGGGAATGGTTTCTGAAGGGTATTCTCCAATGGAACAATACCTAACAAATGCTAAGCGCTCTCCAGCTACTGATATTTATGGCTTAGCTTCAACCCTGTATGCATTATTAACAGCGCAGGTACCGATGCCCGTATTATTACGGGATAAGGAAAAAATGCCCGCTCCTCGCGAATTGCAGCCACATTTGAGTGCTGGGGTGAATCAAGCGGTAATGCGCGGTATGGCTGTAGAAGCCCGTTTTCGTCCGCAGACGGTAGCTGACTGGCTGGATTTATTACCTGAGACAGGAAGAAGAACTGTAGTTCAAGCAGTACCCACTCACGCAGTACCAACCATTGATTTATCTACCCAGGAATACGAACCACCTTCACCACCTCCTGCTGTAGCAGCAGTAAATTCTAACTTTCAATCAGCGCAAGTCAAACCAGAAGAAGGAACTGCACAATCACAGGAACCTTGGTTTAAGAAAATATCACCAAGAGCTTTCATTAGCGCAGGTGTGGCAATTTTTGGGGTTACATTGGGTTTTGGTCTGACTAAAATAGCTTCAACAGCTGAAAGACAGCCAAAAGTTGCACCGGTTCTAGAAAAACCCATAAATGAAGCAGCCGCAGAAATACCAGGATTGGAATTTTCACCTTCCCCTTCTGCTTCACCTTCTGCTTCACCTTCACCTCAAGAAACTGAAGCAGCAGAAGTGAAAGTCCCTGCTAGCAGTGCAGCTACAAAGCGAAGAAGAGTCAGAAAGAGAACTAGAAAATATACTTCCAAACGACGCAGACGCAGTAATACTGTTTCCAATCGTAATTCAACTAAGACCACCACTAAGAAACCATCATCATCTAATTCTTCTAGTGTGATTAAGAAGAAATCTACATCAACTACTTCAAGTAATCAATCAAGTTCTCGTAGTTCAAGTTCTAGTAGTTCAACAAAACGTAATTCTTCAAAAAGAAATATAAATAACAGTTCTTCTGGTTCATCAAGAAGAACTACTACCAGTAAACCAAAAGTAACTTCTAATCCACCTAAAAAAGTAGTTCCTTCACCATCTTTAGTTGAAAGACTCAGAAGAGTTCGAGACGCTCGAAGTAATAGTTCATCACCTAAAAATAGCGTTAAAATCAAACCCGTCAAAAAACCTAACAAACCAGTCGTAATACCAGCGAAACCAGCCCGACAATCGAGAAATTCCAATCCTCCAGCAGTAGTAGTACCAACTAATCAACAGTGAACAGTTAACAGTTATCAGTTATCAGTGAACAGTTATCAGTGAACAGTTATCAGTGAATATCTGGCTTTGCTGTTAGCCAAGCTTGGCGTTAACCATATAAAAATATGAATAGCCCCCCAGCCCCCAATTATGGGGGAG
>JBCBHT010000360.1:0-6432 GCA_038525335.1 Cyanobacteria bacterium J06621_15
ACTCTAAAAAATATTATTCAATTCTTCTGGTGAAGCTAATTTCTCCCCTTCTTCGGGTAATGGAAATAATTTCTCTGCCAATGCTTTACGCTCTAGAAACTGTGCAGAACGTTCTTCATCGCTAACAGTAACTTTATTATTTCTAATTAATCGTTCCCGTACAAAATCCCATTTACTTTCCGACCAATTCATTTCTTCGATATCACAGAGGGGAACCTTTATTTTGTGTAGTAAGGGAACGTATGCTTCCGTACCGCGACTATAAGCTGGATTGATAATTACTGCTCTCCCCGTACCCATTTTGGCAAACTGAGCGGGTTCTAATAAATGTCGCTTTTGATGATGTTCATTTCTGCTACGAGAACCACCTCCTTTACCAGTACTTTGAGATTTAGAATTAAATCTAATCTCCATTTCTCCCAAGTAGTCGCTAAAAATCTTTGCAGATTCGGGGTCTTGGGGATTAAAAATAAACTTAGTTGCAGTACCACCCAAAATTGCTCGTGATAATTCTTTCCCGTAAACTTTCTCTAATTGAGCAATGTTTTGATAACCTAAAATACCGACGAAACCGTCTTCACGTCCCTCGTTTAACCAATTAACAAGTGCTGGTAAATAGAATGTTGGTAGCTCATCCAAAGCAACAATCAAAGGGTCAGTGCGTGGTACTGTCCGAGTTATATTGCGGGTTACAATCATATGAAGAATTGCAGCAAGCAGTGGACTGACAATATCTCTGTTGTTTCTATCTAACCCAAAGATTATTAACTGTTTACCATCCAAATTTAGAGGTAGCGTTGTTTGACCGCAAAAAGCACCAACAAAATCACGCTTGAGAAAGCGCTGAAACATTCGCTGTGCTGTACCAATAATTGATGCAGCCGTTTTTTCTGAATCTTTGACGCTGATTAATTGTGATAATGGTCGGGAAGTCCAAACTTTTAATTTCTCCCTTGATGCAGCTTCGAGTCTAGCTGCCAAGTTGGGTAAAGACAAAATTGCTTGTGCCATCATTAAATCACAATATTTATCCTCACCTGTTAAAGTTTTTATTGCTTTCGTAACTAATAAAATTCCTTCAACTAAAGAATCTCCAGCTTCCTCAAAGAACTTATCGCTGCTAGCATTTGCACCTCTGTCAAAGTTTCGCGAGATTACTTGAGTCAGTTGTCCGGCTGCAATAGCATCTTCCTCATCTCTCAATAAGTCCAAAGGGTTGCAAGTTTCGCTCTCATCAAACCCCGGTGCGAATATTCTTACGGAATAACCCCGCTTAATTGCATAAGCTACAGCTCGTTTGGTTTGTGCAGGGAATTTAAAATCGTAGAGCAGCATTGGAAAACCCTGGTCAAAAGCACTACGAATTAACGGGTCTATTACTGAGAAAGTTTTACCAGAACCAGCTGCACCAATAACAGCTATTCCCCTTTGAGCATCTGGTACGTAAAGAGTTGAATTAGAAGAAAGAAATTGTTGAGTAATTGTTGGCTTGGTTTTGAGTAAACCTTGAGAATGCCATTGTTTTTGTAGAGCATTCCTAATATACGGGGGAGTTCCAACGTACAATCCTACAGAATTACGAATCGGTTTAGCTATTTGCTTCTTTGCTTTTTTGGCTGCTTGTGATTTTTCTCGGTTACCACCCCAATAGCTAGTAGCGACTTTACCTTTATAATTACTTCCAGAAATTAATTTAAAAATACCAATACTAGCAAAACAGCCGAGCAATACTAACCCAGATTGTGACTTCATTAAGTTAGACAACTTATCAAACTGGGAATTTTGTGGTGGTGTTGATGGTTGTTGTACCAGAAAATTGTTATTCATTTTTTTCAGTAATAAAATTTTTATTTAAGGGAACGTAATTACCGTTTTGATAGCAAAATTCAGTTTGAGATAATAGTTTATTTGTGTCTGTAATTTGAGTAATATTCAAACAAGGAAAGCCTTGGTTCACATTCTCTCCGACTTTGATTAGCTTTTGTGATTTTGGAAGTTTGGGATTAGCAATAAATTCTAAAAGTGTTTTACCGTCGGAGTTATAAACTGAATATAAGCACCCAGAAGTACCACAAAGTTGAGGTGAACCATAATCAAAAATATATAAATTACTAGCACCTCTCGATGGGATTTGCATTACTTTGATTGAGGAGATATCAAGATAGCGAGTTGATTTTTTAGTAATAACCTTTTTTATCAGAGATTTTGGTGTAACTTCTTCCACGCTTCTCCACGTAGTTATTCGCTTTTTTATGGATAAATTATGAGAGAAAACGAATATAATCGAAATTATGAAAGTTACAAGTAAAATTAAGTAAATTACTTTATGTTTACTAAATTGTAATTGTAATAATTGATAAATATGTGGTTGCATAATTAATCTGATAAACAGTTCATTGACTTCAGATTTTGCTTATATTCATTTTTAGTTTTGTCTCCATATTCAAAGACTGTCATTCCCTTACTCACATCACGAATTTGAGAATCAATTGGAATATTTACACCAGCAAAATGCATTTGACTTGCACGTTCAATTAATCTATCTCCACTAAAAGGTTTACCTGTGCTTGGGTCAGTTTGCTGTGATGTAATTGATAGTAAATTACTAGTTTCTGTAAAGATTGAAGATTGCTGTTCGGTTGATGAGAAATCTTGTGTCTCTTTATTATTATCTACGTCTGACAACGCAGAAATTAAAGCATCGAGATTAGCACCAGATGAATGAACATTTCTACAATCTGCTTGTGCCAAGGGTATTAAGTCAGATACATTATTTTTATTCCGTGAAGAAATTATTGGAGAATTATCAAAAGAAAATCCACTGCTCCTTAAACCTGTGGGAACTGACATAGAGTTTTTATTAGAATCAATCCTACCCAAAAATATAGGTTCTTTCTCCTTATAAGTCATGAATGGAACTGGACCAATAAAATAGGGAGTACATCCCAAATCAACAAAATTATTTCTCATACAAACACGAAAGAATAAAGATTGAGAAACTTTTCCATCGACTTCCGACACATCCCAAACGGCTACTTTAAAAGCATCGCCAAATAAATTCCTACCTGTTGGTTCCCTTCCCCCATTTACCGAACCCAGAATACCTCTCCCACCTTTAACCAACTGGTATTTACCGCTAACCCAAGCTTTACCATGAACATCTGGAGAACCAGATAATTCAATATGAGCGCAATCTTCATCACAAGGAACCGCAAAACCTTCTTTATTACTGCCTGAAATAGTTCTATCTCTCTTTTGTTCATCAGTTGCAAACGCAACATCTACTATTCCAACTTGTATACCTACAGGGTTCGCAGGATTGGGGAATTGGGAAAATGGAACATCACTTAATCCGGGTACCTCATCAATATAAGCACCTTGCCATTTATCAAAACTGGCAATAGGAGTAGCTGATAACCCTGGAATTGAATCAAGATTATAAGATGCTAAATCTAAAGATTCAAAGCTTAATTGACCCAAATGGGGAGATTGTTTAAGTAAGTTGTTGATAGTTTGGTATGAACTAAATGATGTTGATAAATTCTGTGATAGTAAATCATATATTGGTTTGACATCCCTTATCCTCCATTCTTCTAAATCAGGAATTGCCTTAACTAAACTTTCTATTGTTTGAAACTTTACAACACCAAAATTCTCTAAGTCAGTTTCTTGTATATCAGAGCCAGTAATTTGAGAAATATCTAAAAGTGAAAGTTCTTGCAGCTTAAAAGAATCCTGAAAATCACCCAGCATTGTAAAAGCAGAGGGCTTTTGTCCTACATCCCAACTACGAGAAGGGTCATATCCTAACTTTGAAGTAACTTCATCCGGTGCTTGAAATGAACCGGATTCTGTAATAACTGGCATTTTATAAAACGTGATTTGATTCCAATCTGGTAAACGAGTATTTTGCCAATTTATTGTAGGAACTTCTGTTTGTGCGGACGGAGGATTTGAGATAGATTTCTGTTGCGATGCAATAAGAACAGCACCAGAAATTAAAAGTGATAAACTTAAACCACAACTAAATATTGAACGCTTCTTGAATAATTTCATTATTTTGATACCTAAATTTAGTTTTGAAATGTATACAAATTATTATCCTTATATTCTTTCCCCCTGCTCCCCTTCGGGTTGCGCCACTTGCTACAACGGAGGGAACCTCCGCAACGCAGTGGCTTACCTACTCCCTGCCCCCTGCCTCTTAAGTTCCCAAGTTCAATTAACCGATTAACCAAGCGCATTGAAATACCGCTTTTACGAGCAGCACTATTAATAGATTCTCCCATTCTCACCTTAATTAAAAAGTTAGCTATTCTTGACCACAAACGAGATTTATCATTAATTAGTCCTTCTGAATTTATAATTTTTAATCCTCTACTGATTAATTGCAATTCGTTAATATTTTTGATGTTATTAAATTGAGTATTTTCTGGAACGATTTTGCTATCAGGTATGATTTCAATAGTATGATAAGTAGGAGTTTTATCTCCCGTTCCCACTTTAAATAAATATACCTTTCTTTCTGATTTCCCTTTTGCTATAACGGTTAACAAGCTGGTATTTGATAACGGTAATTGTCTTACTTTTAATGGCTTAATTCGTCGTAAATGTATTACCGTTGCCCCTTCTTTATCACATTCTCTTTCCCCTGTTGACAAACAGCCATCCACATCAAGTGATGCGAATGTCGGATTATCTAACCATACTTTTTCTATTATTTCATCACTCTTAATGAACGATATATTTACTCCATACCCTGGCGATAGTTCAATTTTAGGTATACTTGAAGAACTGTTACCAGTAGCAACTTGTTGAGTTATTTGTTTTACGCTTTGTTTTACTTCACTTGCAATGGCTGGTGATAAATTCAAGTAAGGAAGCGTCAAAGAACAAATAATAATAAATCCTTTCATAATCGAATAGCGCTTACTCATTATTTCAAACCGATTACTAAAATTGAAAAGATTGATTAACAAAGACTTGTACATTCGTACCTGCTTTGACATACCAAACATCTTCCCGTTGTCGAATTTTTTGTAATGATTCCTGATTCCGTTTGAGAATTTGTTCAGTTAAAGGTTCAAATCCCCCTTCTAGAACAGCCCCAAAAATATTTTCTCTATTTCTCCTTACTGAAGAGAAAGAACTAGTACCACCAAATCCACTACTGGTTGATATTTGTTGTTCTTTGGGCTGGTTAAGGACTTTCCCCACCTTTGCTAAAGAGCCTACAGCGAAAGTTTGTGCATCTCGTCGCGCAATTTCTCCTTTCTTACTGTTTAAGCGAGATGCAATCAAAGGTTTTCCCTTGTTTCCACGAATGGCGATCGCACTTGGAGGGAGAATATATTCTTGTTCGTTGATTAAAACCTGAGTTGCTTGAAGGGAGACAAATCCCCCTTCATTGATGTTGTTTATTTGAGCTACTATTCGAGAGCCTTTTGGTAAAACAGGTAAGCCTTCTGGTGTATTTAACGGTTGCTCCAGTTTTATGATAAATTTTTCGCTTTTAGAATTATTTGTAGATTTTTGGTTTGAATTATTATTATGGCGTTTACTCCAAATTAAAGGGGTTAATAATTTTCCGTTAACAGACGTACCTACTGTCAATTGATAGTTATTTTGATATTCAATTATTGCTGCCTCTTCGCTGTAAAGTGGCTCTAATTCATTGTTGTTTGATACTTGTGTTGTATGAACTGCCTTTACTAAGGTAGCAGAGGGCATTATCTGTTTTGGAAGTTCAAGTACGGTGTTATCAATCGTACTTTCCGAGGTTTGCTCTTCCGAATTTGCAGTAATTACGCTTGAACCATAGCTTCCCAAACGACTAATTTTAGTCCATTCTTCCATCGGGTCAGTTTTTTCTTCAAGTTTGGGTAGAGTTGGTTTGCTAATTCTATTTGCAGACGGTTGAAATTTGGGTATTGATGGAACTCTTCTAGGGGGACTATACCTTACAGATAATGGTTGTGGTTTCGGACGAGGTATATATGGAACTCTTGTCGGTCGTGACGGTCTTGAAGCTATTTGATTTCTTACAGGTGTAGAAGATTCTCTGGTTGGAGTAACTTGAACCTTGCTTGTAATGAATGGTTTATTTGTAGGATTAACTTTGGGTTTTGGTTTGCTTACAGCCGTTTTAGGACTTTTAGCACGCTCCACTGATTTAATTTTTTCAGCTTGAGTTGATAGTGCTAATTCTGCTTTTAACTTTCCCGTTTCTCTTTCGTTAGAATCATCAGCGATTTCTACTTTAGGTTTGGATTGCTTGGAGTATTGTGTCGGGGGTGCAGTTTTAAGACTACCAGACATAATACTGTTTAAAACCGTTGCAGCAGAACCAAATACAACGAGCATTACCAAACCGACTGCGCCAAATTTAGCGAAAGGATTGCTATAAAAATTCGGTTGAGTTTTTCCCTGATG
>JBCBHT010000361.1:0-6424 GCA_038525335.1 Cyanobacteria bacterium J06621_15
CCGAACCAGTGTTCTCAATTAAATGAGTACCAGTAGCAGGAACCAATAAACTATCTCCAGCTTTGATATTTATAGTTTTACCATCACAAGTTGCTTTACCTTCCCCTTTAAGAACGAAAAACATCTCCAGAGCAAATGAATGACGATTCGGGGGAGTCTTACCACCCACATCGAAAATTTCCACACAACAAGTCAGCGACGAATTCGCAATTGCTGGGTCAAAAACAATCGCTAGACGATTAGAATCATGAGGGCTAATCCGATAAGCTTGATAATCAGAAGGAGACTTAATAACCGGAATTACGCAACTGTTAATCATATTGAAAGTTAGTTGTTAGTGGTTA
This sequence comes from Cyanobacteria bacterium J06621_15, assembly GCA_038525335.1. GTDB lineage: Bacteria > Cyanobacteriota > Cyanobacteriia > Cyanobacteriales > Nostocaceae > Rivularia. Next base: position 345 of record JBCBHT010000361.1, read on the forward strand.
GTTGTTAGTGGTTAGTTGTTAGTGGTTAGTTGTTAGTGATTATAAATTGGGGATTAGGTATAGAGTATGGAAAAATATTTGTAAACTTCTAACTCTTAACTCTTAACTCCTAACTCTTATTTCCTTTTCTCCCAATCTCCCTATCTCCCCTTACCCTATCCTCCCCCTCGGATTCCTTCAACAATTGCTTGCGAGTCTGTAACAAAACCAAACAATTGTTTAATGTTATAAAGAGTGGCTAACCAGCAATATTCTGGTGAAGTGGTAGCGCTACAGTCTTTGATAAAAATACAGTCATATCCTAAAAAATTAGCATCTTGTAACGTACATAGAACACATTGGTCGGCATTAACACCTGCAAAAAATAATGTTGTTTTACCCAAATTCTTTAAAATGCTATCTAATGGTGTGTCCCAAAACCCACTCATTCTAAATTTATCTATGTAAATATCATTAGGTAGCTGTTCTAATTCATCTACAACTGCTGCTGCCCAACTATCTTTTGTCAGAACTTCTGCGTTGTTACTAGGTAAAGCATCTCCCAAACCAACACCTTCACCAGTAGGATTATAAACGTGACGCAAACCAGCACTGATATTTAGTAAATCAGGTCGGTTTCCCCAGTTTAGCCAAATCACCGGAACATTTTGCGATCGCATTAGTGGGAGCAAGTTTTGCAGAGGCTGAATCGGTTGACGTGCGGGGGTTACATCAACTCCGATATGCGACAACCACCCATCGGGATGACAGAAATCGTTCTGCATATCGATGACAATGACAGCGGTTTTAGACAAATCAAAGCGCACATTTTTTGTTTCTGTGGCTACAATAACGGGTTGTGGATCTAATTGAGGACGAGTAATGTCTGCGATAGTCTCATTTACCATCCAAGCATTCGGTTCAACTCCCAGGGGTTTTAATGGTTTCATAATAATCAAGGAATGGGTAATGGGTAATGGGTAATGGGGTTAAACCTAACCACTAACAACTAACCACTAACAACTAACAACTAATGAAAAACTTTACAATTCAAAATGTTTTAATTCCCACGGAAGATGATTACTCTACTGTAGACGTACAAATTCAAGATGGAAAAATCGCTCAAATTTCTTCTGATTTAGATATTATTGGCGAAGCGATAGATGGTAAAAATAAGTTACTGTTACCTGGATTCGTCAACGCTCATACTCACTCTTCGGAAATGTGGCAGCGGGGGATAATGTCTATTTATCCTTTAGAGTTATGGTTGGCTGAACTTTACGATTTTGCACCTTTGGATACGGAACAGGTTTATTTGACTGCTTTAGGAACAGCGGTAGAAACTTTGCTATCGGGTGGTACAACTGTGGTTGACCATTTGGTGTTGATTCCCGGTAAAGAACTTGAAACTATCACCGTAGCAGTTGAAGCTTATCGAAAAGTTGGTATTCGAGCAGTTATCGCACCTTTGATTCAAGACGAATCTATCACTCGTGGGATACCTTCGGGTGAATCGGAAGTAGCTCATGAAGATTATTTTCGCTCGACTCAAGCTACGTTGGAAATCATGGAAACAGCGATAAATCAGTTTCATAAACCGGAAGATGGAATTTATTTTGCTTTAGCACCGACTGGAATTCAACTTTGCAGCGATAGCTTATTTAAAGGGTGTATTGAATTAAGTGATAAATACAATCTTTGTCGTCATTCGCATTTATTAGAAACCAAAGCACAGGAAAAATTAGCTCAAGAAAAGTATGGTTGTACCGCTGTGGAGCATTTAAATAAAATTGGTTATTTGAATCATCGCACTTCTTTAGCTCATTGCGTTCATTTAACAGATAGCGATATCAATATTCTCGCGGAAACTCAATCTACCGTAGTTCATAATCCCTTGAGTAATTTACGTTTAGGAAGCGGAATTGCACCAATTCTGAAATATCGTCAAGCAGGAGTAAATGTATCTTTTGGTTGTGATGGAGCGTCAAGTAATGATTCCCAAGATTTATTAGAAGCGATAAAAATTGGTTCGATTTTGCATAACGTCACCGATTTAGATTATCAGCACTGGATTACACCCACAGAGTCAATCAAAATGGCATCTTTAGGAGGTGCAAAAGGAATTGATTTAGGAGAGGAAATTGGTTCTTTAACTGTTGGGAAAAAAGCCGATTTAGTTATGTATGATTTAACCAGTTTATCATTATTACCCCGTACCGACCCAGTTGGTTTATTAGTATTAGGAAGACCAACAAATGTAGTAGATTGCGTTTGGGTAAATGGTAAACAAATTGTAGGTAGCGGTACAGTTAAAAATATTGACGTTGATAACTTAAAGCAAGAACTATTTAAACATAGTGAATGGCAAACCAAGCGTAAATCAAAAACAGTCAAGGAAATAGAAACACATTATCGTCAAGTCATGGGACTTTGACAGTTATCAGTTAATATTTTCTATAAATACAAAAAAGCGATAGCTTAGTTGAGAGAGTAGGAATTACTCGGATTCTTCACCTAAAAAAGATTGACTACTATGACGAACATGAAGAATTGAAACAACATCTTCTTCAACAACAAATAAAGCTCGATATTTTCTGTTTTTTCCAACCCATATTTGCCTAATTTCGCGACCAATTGTTGCTGCTTCTGGTGCAATACTACAGCGGTTAGGAAATTTTTCTAGTGATGCAATCGCATCTTGAAGTTGGTAGTACCAGTTGTTTGCTGCTTCAGCACTCAAATTATCGCATATCCATCGATAAGAAGTTTCAATTTCTTGAAAAGCAGTAGGCTGAATGATAACCTGATAAATCATAAACGGGGAGGAATGTTAAATTTTTGTTTCAGGGTTTTTAAGGCTTCCTCGGCTTGAATTCCTTCACCCCGTTCAAATTCGTCCAAGCCTTTACGAATACCTACTATTGCTTCTAAGTAATCGATACGCTCTAATAATTCTTGGTATGTGCTTGGGGTTTGCTGTGGTGTTGTTTTAAGCGAACGCAGAAAGTTAAGCAAGACTTCTAGATGTTCGTTTGGGGTATTGTCGATTTCCTGTAAAAGTAATTCTTTTATTGTCATTATGATTCATCGATAAGATTCATGGTTCTAGTATAGCTATGGCTTTCTGATAAAGATGCTGAAATTTCTCAGTTTAGAGAGTTTCTACCACTTGTCATCCGGAATTCAGTATAGTAAAACTCGACAAATTCATATAGATTACTTATCAATTATAAACTGTTAACTGTTAGGTATTTCAATTACGAATTCCGTTCCTTCACCAACTACAGAATTAAAATTTAAACTACCTTCGTGTTTGTCTACAATAATTTGACGTGCAATAGATAAACCTAAACCCGTACCTTTTCCTACTGCTTTAGTTGTAAATAGATTGTCAAAAATTCTCTGTTGAACTTCTTCAGAAATTCCTAAACCGGTATCCTTAATTTTTATAATTAAAGTATTTTCATCTTCTGTTAAACTTGTGGTGATTTCGATTTTATTCGATTTTGCTTCAATTTCTTCAAAACTTTGTCCTTGATTAGATTCTTCTAAAGCATCAATAGCGTTAGCTAATAAATTCATAAATACTTGATTGAGTTGTCCTGAATAACAATTAATTAAGGGTAAATTAGCATAATTTTTTATTACTTGAATTGCAGGATGTGACTCATTAGCTTTTAAACGATGTCTAAGAATCAAAAGAGTGCTATCAATACCTTCATGTATATCAAATGGTATTTTCTGCTCGGTATCCCCTCTCGAAAAACTACGCAAGCTCGTACTAATATTGCGAATACGTTCGGAACCAATTTTTAAAGAATTAAATAGTTTGGGTAAATCTTCTCGCAAATATTCTAAATCAATTTCTTCTATTTCTTGCTCAATTTCTGGTTCGGGATTTGGATAATATTTTTGGTATAGTCCAATTAATCCGAATAAATCATCTACATATTCTCGTGCCATTTTTAAATTACCAGAAACGAAGCCAATTGGGTTATTAATTTCGTGTGCAACTCCAGCGACTAAATTACCTAATGCGGACATTTTTTCACTTTGTACGAGTTGCGTTTGAGCTTCTTGTAATGTTTCTAAAGCTTGAGTTAATTTGGTCGATTTTTCTTCAAGAATAGTAAAATCACGATAAGAACGTAAAGCAGCAATAGTTGTAGTCACCAATTTTTGTCTGGTCAGTTCAACCTTGAGCTTATAATCGTTGATATCATAATTAATAATCACCGACTCTTCTGGTGCTTCTCCCGGTTGTCCGGTACGCAAAATAATCCTAACTCGTTTATTTTCTAATTCTTCGCGAATATATTTAACTACTTTTAAACCAGCATCATCAACATCCATTACCACATCAAGTAAGATTAAAGCAGTATCGGGGTGTGCAGCGATTAATTCCTTTGCTTCTTGAGCAGAATAACCAGAAAAGAAAGTTAAAGGTTTATTGTCAAAAATCAAATTTTTTAAAGCTAATTTAGTTACTTGATGTACTGTAGGTTCATCATCTACAATAATTATTTTCCAAGCTTTGTCCAAAGCAGTATTTTCGGTGATATTATCAGTTTCTTCTTCCTCGAATACTAAAATATCATCTTCTATCTCAGCAAAGCTAGATTTGTTTTCGAGTGTCATATATTATAGTCCTTAAAATAAATAACTAAGATGTAGTTATAGAACAATAAACAGGAAAAAATCATACTAATAAATAGCTTAAAATTAAGAATATAGCTCTATTTGTTTAGTAAAGATTATCAACTATTTCCTATTTTTTTAACTAGCATTTTTTCGCATTAATTTGAAGTAAAAGAGAAAGTTTATTAACAGCAGCTAAACTTTCTTATATACTTTTATCAACCCTGCTCCCCAATTCCTATTTCCCCGAGAAAGAAAGATAGAGACACTCATCAAAATGCCTCTAAATCTAGTTAATATGGGAAATGGTTAATCATCAAAACCTAATGCAAGGTAATGCGATTATAAATATTGTTCCCAAATTTAGCTCACTTTTAACATCAATTGTGCCTTGAATTTTCTGAGTCACTAGGTTAAAGACTATATTTAATCCCAATCCGGTACCACCTTGCTTCCTAGCAGTGGTAAAGAAAGGTTCAAAGATTTGAGTTAAATTTTCTGGGGGGATACCACAACCGTCATCGCTGTATTCAATGGTTATTTTGTCCTTATTCTGAGTAATTTGGAAATGTAGCTGTCCTTTTTCTCCCGGTTGATAAGCATGATTCAAAGAATTAATCACTAAATTTGTGACAATTTGCGCTAAAGCTCCGGGATAAGTTTCCATTTTGATGTTATTTTCACCTTCTACGGTTAAAGATAAAGCGGTATTTTTAAATTTAGGTGCGAGACTGTTTAAAATTTCCTCGATATATGGTTTGACAGCAAATTCTCGTTTTTCTAGATGAGAAGAATCAACAGCTATTTGTTTGAAGCTTTGAATTAAATCAGAAGCACGATAGATTATTTAAAATTAAATCAGTGCTTTCACTAGCAATTTCGAGATAATTATTTAGAGATGAGCGTTTTAATTTTCCTTCTATAACAGCGTTATTAAAGCTAGTAGTTTCATCTTTTAAAGTAGAAGCAGCGGTGATACTAGTACCTACAGGAGTATTAATTTCATGAGCAACTCCTGCAACTAGACTACCCAATGCAGCCATTTTTTCAGATTCTACAAGTTGTTTTTGAGTATCTTTTAAATTCTCCAAAGCTTGAGAAAGTTGTTGAGTTCTTTCTGTTACTTTCTGTTCCAAGGTGTTGTAAAGAGTTGCGTTTTTAATAGAAATAGCTGCTTGAGAACAAATAAGTTTAAGTAAGTTTAACCGTTGTGGAGGAAAAGCTGAGGTAGTAAGATTATTTTCTAGATAAAGAATAGCAATTAACTGACCTTGATGCAGAATCGGAATACATAAAACCGACTTAGGTTTTTGTTCTATAAAATAGCTTTCATCAGCAAATTCATTTGTCTGCTGAGCTTCATTGAGTAAAACATCACTATGAGTTCTAGCAACATAATTAATCACTGAAATTGGTAAACTATTGAAAGCATTAATAGGAAGAGAATGTTTTGCTTCATTTTC
>JBCBHT010000362.1:0-6425 GCA_038525335.1 Cyanobacteria bacterium J06621_15
AATACATTCAAAAAATCTTGAAAATTCGTGATTTTAATGATTTTGTTTTCAATAATAATGACAAAATTCTCAATAAAGGACATTTTTCTATATTTTTACAACAATTTACCCTGGAAATGATGTATTTGAATGTAGAAGTATTGAGTTAGATTAAGTTGAAATTGAAATTTATACTCGAATTTAAAGCGTGAATCAGTATTACAACTTAAAAGCAGTTAAAACCGTTTTTATTTAAGAGATAAGATGATAAGTTATTTTGATTTAATGAATTAATTTTTGTAGGGTGTGTGACGGTCGCGATTAATTCTCAACCATAATCAAATAATTTGATATTACCGTCACGCACCAATTTTATAAATAAACAATTTTTAAAATAAACAATTTTCAATATTTTAATTTATCAAAAATCCCGATGTTGGGTTACGACACGATATTCAAGATTCTTGTTATTTTTCTAATTTGTAGTCGTGTCTAACCCAACCTACAATATTGAAATTTTACAATTTGAAAATGGTGCGTTACGGCATTATTTTAGATATTAGTGTAGACCGGAAACATATTAGAGCCGTAACAGCACCCTACAATTAATAAAAAACCCGGCTTTATCAAAAAAACCGGGTCTTACAATTTCAATAATTAATTATTTACTCACTCTATAATTCCAAAACCCACTTCCGAAAATCATCACCGCGAACTTCAAAATTGGCGTATTGGTCGAAACTCGCACAAGCTGGTGATAATAATACGACTTTTGCGTCGTGCTGTTTTGCTAATTCCAATCCTCTGGGAACGGCTTTTTCCATCGTTCCTACATCTTCGTAATTTGAATATCCTTCTTCTTCCAACCTTTTAGAAAATGTCGGAACAGCATCCCCTATTAATAATACTTTCGCTGCTTTTTCTTTAATTTTATTTATCCAGGGTTTATCATTACCAGCTTTTGCAGCACCTCCAGCAATCAAAATTACCGGACTTTTGACAGATGCTAATCCAACTTCAGCTGCATCGTAATTGGTTGCTTTGCTATCGTTGATAAAATCAATTCCTTCAATTGTCCGAATATGTTCTAAACGATGGGGAACCCCCCCGAATTCAGAAATTGCTTTGTGAATTGCTGATTTTTCAATTCCCGCTAATCTTGCTGCTGCTATCGATAATAATAGATTCTGTAAATTATGTTCTCCCACCATCTTTAAAGCGGAAACTGGCATAATTTTTTGGTCTTCGGATGCAGAATTAATATTGGTTTCGATAACCCAACCATCTTCTATATAAAAACCTTTATTACCAATTAAATTATCTTTACCCTTAACACTCGTCCAGTAAGCATTATTCCAATCGGTTTCACTCATCTTTCTCAAATACGGGTCGTCACCGTTGAAAACCTGCATTTGAGAACGATGCAATAATTGAGCTTTGATATTGTAGTAGTTTTCTACGGTTTTATGACGAGCTAAATGGTCTGGGGTTAATGTTGTCCAGATACCAATTTTAGGAGATAGCGAGTTAGAAGATTCGATTTGATAACTGCTAAGTTCGGCGATTATCCACTCTATGTTAGAGGGGGGAGAGGGGGAAGAAGGGGTAGAGGGGGTAGAATTACTTTTCTCTTTAAGAGCAATTTCTGTTGCAGCAAGACCAATATTCCCGCAAGTTGGTGCGTTTAATCCTGCGGTTTGAAATATGGCTCCGACTAAAGATGTGACGGTGGTTTTACCGTTGGTTCCGGTAATACCTATCCAGGGAATGGAACGTAAATTGCGCCAAGCAAGTTCCATTTCTCCTATTGTCTCAATTCCTTTTTCTCTAGCTTTAATTAATGGTGGAATATCCCAGGGTACTCCAGGACTAACAACTATTAATTTCGGTAGTTCGGTATCTTCGAGATTGAGGGAATATTCTAGTTTAACGGTGATTCCCTCACGAGCAAGTTCTTGTTGTTGTTCGAGGAGGTCAGGGGAGGTTTTTGTATCACCAATTTCCACCTCCCAACCTTCTCTTTTCAACAATCTTGCCGCAGCAACACCGGATTTTCCTAATCCAATTACATGAGCTTTAGGCATAGACTGCAAATTGACCCTGGTTAAGCATGACTATAGTAACGTTTATTGGCATAATTTACACCATGTTTTGTTGATTTTCACTACAGATTTTTTACAATTGCGCCAAAATCCGCTAAAACACGAGCGTGGTTACGTAATAACCCTAGTAAATACAGACGATTTCTCTTAATATCCGGATTGTCATCCATTACTAACACGCTTTCCGGACCGTCGAAGAAGGTGCTAACGGTTGGTGCTATTTCTGCTAGTCCGGATATTAGTTGTTGGTAATTTCGCTGTTGTTGTGCTGTTTGGGTTTGAGGAACTAATCCGAGGACGGCATTATAAAATGATTCTTCGGATGATTTTTGAAATAAGTCTTTTTTGACAACTTCGCTGGGGTCTAGTTGTTGAGTATTTAAGTCACCTTGAGCAGCTAATCTTGTGGAACGGTTTACGGTTTCGTAGATTTTATCTAAGGTACCGTTGTTGCGAATTTCTTGTAAGAATAATGCGCGATCGCGAACGTCGAGTAAATCTTGTAATGCTCGCTCTGTATATTCTTTGTCGTTTTCTCCCAATACAGCATTAACTAAGTCGTAGTCGATATGTTTCTCATCTTGTAATAAGGTACGAATCCGCTGTAGGAAGAATTCTTCTAGGTCGGTGACTAGTTTATTTTTATCTTTGTTATATTGATTGGAGAATTCCTCTGCTGTGGAATTAATTAACTGCTGTAAATTAATCGTTAAATCACCATCCCAAGTAATATTAACAATAGCAGTTGCAGCTCGACGTAATGCGAAGGGGTCGGAGGAACCGGTAGGAATCATCCCTAAACCGAAAATACTAACTAAAGTATCGAGTCTATCGGCTATAGCAACAACTCTACCGGTAACGGTTTTTGGTAGAAAGTCGTCAGCACCTCTGGGTAAATAATGTTCAAAAATCGCATTTGCAACAGCTTCCGGTTCGTTTGATTTAAAAGCGTATTTTTGACCCATAATTCCCTGTAATTCCGGGAATTCATAAACCATCGAACTAACCAAATCGGCTTTACATAATAAAGCTGCTCTTTGAACGTATTCCTGTTGTTGAGAATCTAAATTTAATTGCTTTGAAACTTTATCAGCAACAGTACAGATTCTATCAACCTTTTTTCGTAGAGAACCCAAATCTTCCTGAAAAGTAACAGCTTCGAGTTCTGGTAAGAAACTTTCTAATGGCTGCTTAATGTCGTTATCGTAGAAATATCTACCGTCGGATAACCGAGCGCGAATTACCCTTTCATTACCTTTCGCAATAATATCCGATTTTTCCGGGTCACCATTAGAAACTGTAATAAAATAAGGCAATAAATCCTTACTATCCTCAGATTGAAACACCGGAAAATACTTTTGATGAGAAACCATCACCGTAGTAATCACCTCCGGTGGTAACTCCAAAAATTCCGATTCAAAATTACCCACAACAGCAGTGGGATATTCGACTAAATTTACAACTTCTTCCAATAAATCCGGATAAACCTGAGCGAAACCGTTATATTTCTTCGCTGCTTCTTCTACCTGAGTCGTAATCGTATTAGTTCGAGATTCCACATCAGCAACCACAGAAGCTAAATTCAAAGTACTCAAATAATCAGTAGCTTGAGAAATAGTTACATTATCTGGATGTAAAACCCGATGTCCCCGAGAAGAATTACCACTTTTGACAACTTCCGAATTATTTTCAATCTCAATCGGTAAAACCTTTTCGTCTAACAAAGCAATTAACCAGCGAATCGGACGAGAAAACTTTAAATCCCCATCACTCCACCTCATCAACCGCTTACCTTCCAACTTAAAAATCCAGTTGGGAATTGCTTCCGTAAGAATATCAGCAGTAGAACGTCCTTGAATACTCTTGTTAACAAAAACAAAATCACCCTTATCAGTAGGACGAACTTCCAATTGATTAATATCAACACCTTGTTTTTTCGCAAAACCTTCAGCAGCTTTCGTTGGATTACCATCCTTAAAAGCAGCTTTAGCAGGAGGTCCCTTTACTTCCTCCTCCCTATCAGCTTGTTTCTCCGGTAAACCCTTAATTAACACAGCCAACCTCCGGGGAGTACCGTAGATTTCCACCGCTTCATTATCGAGAAAATTTTCTTGAAGAGATTCAGGAATCATTTGCTTCCACTGACTTAAAGCACCGCTGAGGAAACCAGCAGGTAACTCTTCCGTTCCAACTTCCAATAAAAAATTAGCCATAACACACAGTAATATCATTCACAATTTCAACAGTTTACCAAGGGTTTTGGTTTGGTTGGTGGGATTGTTGGGTTTAATTTTTTGGGTGGCAGGTGGGGAAGTTGCTCGTAAGGTGCTGGAATTTTACATTAAGTTTTTTGGTTTTAAATATTTTATTACCTAAAAAGAATCGTCATACGAAAAAATTTGTATAATATTCTGGTATTAAAAGTATCCTAAGAAATCTGGATATTATGATTCACTAAAACAAATAAAAAATATTTATGACACTGAATGAACGCGCCAATTCTAGTCCACTGAAGTCATTTAAAATAAATGCCTTATTTGGCTTTAAGGATGTAAACATTCCATTTGATAAAGAAGCTATTATCTTAATTTCTGAGAATGGCTCTGGTAAGACAACTATTTTAAATGCTCTTTATTATTCCATTTCTTGTAAATTTCGCAAATTAAGCAATATTGATTTTGAATCAGTGATACTAGAGTTCAAGTCAGGTTGTGATGTCGAAATTAAAAAAAGCGATTTATCTTATTTGTATAATTTAGATTATTCAGATTTATTTCCTTCTCCATTAAAGGATATTGTTCCAGCAAAATTACTTGATAGAGTACGACTAGATATTAAACGAGGAATGTCCTACTCATCGGTTCGTAAAAGATTTGAAGAGAGATTTATTCAACCCCTGCCGTCTTAATTAATTGATGATTTATTTGAAAATGTTTATGCTATTTTTCAAAAAAGAAACGACAATGAGATTGATATTAATCGTATTAAAGAAACAATTGAAAATAAAAAGAAAACAATTCAAGAAAATTTAAGTGAATCTATATTATACTTTCCTACTTATAGACGGATTGAGGAAGATATCAAAAACTTAGGCTATGAGGATAGATTTGAACAATTAAGCTTTGATGATACTCAAGCTAAGCTAATTCAATTTGGAATGAATGATGTAATTGAAAAATTTAGTGAGATAAAAGATGATATTAGGAACTCTGCACTGCATCTATTTTCAAAAGTAACTGGTGAAATGCTCTCTCAATTTGTAGATGGTGTTGAGATCACAGAAGAGATGAGAAATAGTATTCAGCCCGACACTCTAAATATTGTTCTAGCTCGTGTTGGGGAAAAAAATATATCAAAATCATACAAAGAGGATATTGAAAAATTAGTTAATTCCGGAGAAATCAATTTCCATAAATATGACCAATTAGTTTATTTTCTATCTAAATTAGTTGTTCTTTACGAACAGCAAAAAGAAAAAGATGATTCTATTAAAAGGTTTGCAGAAATTTGTAACAAGTATCTAAATAAAAAAAATATTATTTACGATGAAGCAACTGTAAGTATATCTATAATACAAGAGCGAAATAATGAACCAATAGAAATCGGAAGCTTATCATCTGGTGAAAAACAAATAATATCACTCTTCTCGAAGATTTATCTAGAGTTATCTGAGAATTTTATACTTTTATTTGATGAGCCGGAATTATCACTATCTATTGAGTGGCAACAACTTTTACTACCTCACATTTTAAAGTCTAATAAATGTAAGCTGTTACTTGCAGTGACTCACTCTCCATTCATTTTTGATAATGAATTAGATGCAAATGCTGATGACTTGGATTGTTATATTAAAGAACGATAGATGAAAGTAAATACTCTTAAAGAATCTCGGGATAAAGCAGTAGCCGTATTTACTAAATTTACAAGGCTATACAAGCAAAACCCATCAGCATTATTTTGTTTTTTTGAAGGTGAAGATAGTAAATATTACGGAGTTAGAATAGATAACATTGCTAGACCTAAAAAAGATTATATCTATATTTCTTGTAATGGCAAGGAAGGTGTTCTGGGAATCAATAAAATGCTTGCAAGTCGTAAGCGTTATTCTGTCGTTAAAGCTGCTTATTTTATTGATAGAGATTTCGATATTTCAATACAGCAAAAAAATTTAGCCGGTATATATGAGACACCTTGCTATTCAATCGAAAATTTTTATACATCTGTAGATTGTGTTTCTAAAATATTAAAAAGTGAGTTTAAACTCTCTGAATCAGATGAAGATTTAGAAAAATGTATTTTTTTGTATCAAAAATTACAGAATGAGTTTCATAATGCTGTTGAACT
>JBCBHT010000363.1:0-6420 GCA_038525335.1 Cyanobacteria bacterium J06621_15
AGTTGCCAAAGGAAAACATATTTCTGATGAAGAATTCAAAGGTTTATTTATTAAGTTATCTTTAGATGGTGCTGAATTATCCACAACGGAATCTCTAGAAGCTTTTAGTAATATCCAGATACAGCTATATGTAGAAAACGAACAATTAAATCAGCAGATTATTCATGCTAAAGTCGTAAAAATCTTGAAAGACCATGAAAATAATTACCGACTTCGTTTTACTGTATTACCTACAGAGATAAAAAGTTGGTTTAAAGAGATTGGTAATTGGTAATTGGTAATTGGTAATTGGTAATTGGTAATTGGTAATTGGTAATAAAAAAGAGCCATTTTAGCTTAAGGATTGACAATTAGCAGCTTGAATTCCATCGGAATTATTTCTTGTACTCGGAATTTCTGCCACAAATTCAACGTTACCTTTTGCATCTACAACCCATCCTTTTGCTTCAACAATTTCTTTTTGAGCTTTTTTATCTTTTTTATGATTATCTGTTGAAGAATTAGAAGATATAGAGTTTGAATTATTTTCAGATATAGAAACTAAATTAATTACATCAACAACTGGATTATTTACCGTAAACAATTGATTAGGGTTTTCTGGTAATCCACCACGTCCGGTTGCTGTAAAAATATTAGCTGAATTTACACTACATCCAGCCTTTATTTTGCTACTGGAATCGGTCAGTCCCGTTGGTAGCTCAACTAACCCAGAGTTGGGATTAATTGTAATAGTATTAATATCAACAACACCGTTAAATTCTGCTCCCAATCCAGAAGTTGCAGCAATATCACTTTCTGGAGTCAAAAATTCTCGAAATTGAGTACCAAAAATACCTTTGGCATTAATTTCTACTCTACCTCCAAAACTTCCTTCAGAATTAGCTGTAATATCGCTATTTTCCAAAGCTGCTAAAATTTTAGTATCAATATTAATATTCCCTCCATCACCAGTTCCAGCAGAAGTAGCTGAAATGTTACTATTGCGTCTTAGCAATAAATTCTGAGTTTGTAAATCAATATTCCCTCCTTCACCCGATTTATTTGCTGCACTAATACTTGATTTATTATCAATATTGATAGAGTCAGCTGTTACCTTTAATATTCCAGCATCACCAGAACCATCGTTTTTAACAATTAACAAAGCACCATCAGCGATATTTAATTGACCAGTATTAATCGTTATTTGCCCAGATTTTCCTTCAATTACCGAAGGTAGTCCAAATCGTTTTTGTATTATTTCATCCTCAATAATGGCAGAAGATGCAATTAAACTAGGAACTAAAAACTGTGGGTCAGAACCAGTCAATTCGATTTTTTCAGAAGCGTTAATTGTAATACTTCCTGCTGCTCCATTAGCAACAGTAGAAGCATCTACTCTTCCTCCATCTTTAACTATTAGTCGTTTGGTGTTTAAGGTTAAATTACCACCATTTCCATTCCCCAGAGTTACCGAAGTTAAAACACTTGGTTGAAGAAAATTTGGCTCTATACCAACTACTTCAACAGATTCGCTAGCATTTATAATTAAATTACCTGCATTACCACCAAAACCTGAAGAACTTATAAGTCCTCCATTCATAACATTTAATCTGCTAGTTGAGATATCAATATTTCCTCCATCTCCATTACTAAAAGTATTAGTTACAATCGTAGTAGAATCTTCTGTTCCTGTCGTTACACCAATTAAATTTACCGAATCTGAAGCCTTAATTTTAATATTTCCTCCAGATTTATCACCATAATTAAAAGCTAGTATTCCTCCAATATCTGCTAATAAAACTTGCTTGGCAGAAACTGCAATATTTCCACCTTCACCTACTAATGCTTGACTTCTAACAACACTATTTCTCCGCATTTCAAAAGACTCTTTTGCATTTATATTTATGTTTCCAGAAGGTAAATTACTCTGGTTATTATTTAAAATAATAGAGTTGTCACTTAAATAGATATTTTTCCCTTGTAGTTGAATGGAATTTGAATTAACTAGATTAGTATCTAAATCATTTCTCAAATTTGAAGTATTTCTAAAAGAACTATTCGCATCAAGTGCTGCTTTGTTAGATAGTTTAATATCCTGGAAAGTTTCAGCATTATTGTAGCTGAATTTTAGACTTCCAGGAGTAAGATTAAAATCAACTTGACCAGAACCAACACTACCCAACTCTACTCTTCCAGATTCGGTTTTTAGAGAACCACCATCCAATATAATATTTCCACCAATTAAAGCGATTGTCTTACCTGGATTTACTTCCAAAACCTTTGTACTATGATTTTTCAAAGGAATAAATGCACTACCTACAAAATTGTGTCCATCACCTTGAACTTTAATATCCCCTGGGTTATCTAAACCCAAACCTACAGGTACGCTAATTGTTAATAATGGTTTATCTGGTGAAACAGCACTAAATTTAAAACCGTCTTCAAACAATACATTAGCTGCTGTACTCCCAACAAACGAACCGTTAATATCTAAACTCGCATCTTTACCAAAAATAATTCCTTTGGGATTAATTAGAAATAAATTAGCATTTCCCAATACTCCTAATTTACCCAAAATTTGCGATTGATTGTTACCAGTAACGCGAGTTAAAATATTTTTGATTGCAGTTGGGCTACTGAAATAAACGCTTTTACCGTTATCAATATTAAATTCTTTGAAACTATGAAATAAATTAGCTCCACGAATTGCACCACCATCGATTCTGTCTTCAAGTGAGTTAATAGAATTAATTACAGAATTTTCTTTTCCCAAAGTATTGTCGGGTAATAATTGCGCTTTAACCGAAGCAACTGGCACAAGTGCAAAAGCAACTGATAAACTGAATAAAACAGAGTGGTAATTGTACATCATTCCTGATAAACCTATAAATATCTTAAATTTGACAGCAAAAATATTTATTTATAGAGTTCCCAGAAATATTTACAAAACCTACAGCTTTTGCGCTTTTATTTACTTTTATTATTATAGGACTTACGCAAAAGCAACGTAACTGCGTCATTACGAGCGATAGCGACGTAATCTCTCGAAACGGTGGGATTGCTTCCCTACACTCCGTTCCGGTCGCAATGACAAGTCTTCGTTGCGTAAGTCCTGTATTAATCAGCTTTTAATTCAAATATTCAATCTTAGCCTAATGATTGACAATTGGCTCGAAAAATTGTTTTAGCGCTAGATACAGTTCTTGGAATTTCTGCAACAAATTTAATATTACCTTGTGCATCTACAATCCATCCTTTTGCTTCAACTATTTCTTTTTTTGATTTTTCATGATTATCTTTTGGAGGATTATAAGATATAGAATTAGAATTAAAGTCAGAACTAGAAACCAAATTTATTAAATTAACTATTGGATTCTTTACTGTAAATAATTGACTGGGGTTTTCTGGTAATCCACCACGTCCGGTTACTGTAAAATTACTGGTCTTATTTCTTCCACACATGGGAATTATTTTTTGGTTTTCATTAGTTAGGATTAAGCCAGAAGCGACATTACCTAGCTCAAATCTTTTAGGTTTAGACTTAAATGAAAATAACTTCAATTTTAAGAGGATATTTCCACTAAGCACAAAGTTTTGCTGTTCTGTTTTTACCTCAAAAAATTGTGCAGATTCCTTAATTATAGAATCTGATTTACTGCTAATTAATTGTTGATTATTTTGACTATTATTTTTTTGAGTTAAGTTGTTTGTAGTTCCGAAACCAATAGGTGCGCTAATTGTCAATAATGGCTTAGTGTCTGGTAAAACAGCACTGAATTCTGTTCCATCTGCAAAATTTATATGGGTTGAATTAGTTCCTACAAATGAAGTTTTAATATCAAAACTAGCATCTTCGCCAAAAATGACTCCATTAGGATTAATTAAAAATAAATTGGCATTTCCTAGCACTCCTAATTTACCTAAAATTTGCGATACATTATTACCAGTAACACGAGTTAAGATATTTTTAACTTGAGTTGGGTGATTAAAATAAACGCTTCTGTTATTATCAATATTAAATTCTTTAAAGCTATGAAATAAATGAGAGCCGCGAATTGCACCACCGTCAATTCTATCTTCAAGAGACTTAATGGAATTAACTAGAGAATTTTCTTTTCCTAAAGTATCATCTGGTATTAATTGAGCATTAACTTGACAAACTTGTATAAATGCAAGCGCAAATGATAAACCTAGAAAACTGGCTTTAAGATTAAACATTCTTTTCCCCTGATAAATCTATAAATATGTTCTACATAGAATCAGCAGTCCTTATCTATAGAATTCCCATAAATCCGACAAATAATACAAATTCTTCCAAATATTAATTTCAACTAAGTAACTGACAATTGACAGTCTGTACTCCTTCAGAATAGTTTCTCACCTCCGGAACTTCTGCCACAAATTCAATATTACCTGCTGCATCTCTAATCCATCCTTTTGCTTCAACTATTTCTTTTTTCTTTTTTCTAGGCTTATTTTCTACAGAGTTAGAAGATATAGAATTGGAATTATTTTTAGATGTAGAAGCAAAATCAATTAAATTAACAACTGGATTATTTACCGTAAACAATTGATTTGGATTTTCTGGTACTCCACCACGTCCAGTTGCGGTAAAACTATTACCTAAGTTTATACTACATCCAGCCTTTATTTTGCTGCTAGAATCAGTCAGTCCCGTTGGTAGCTCAACTAATCCAGAATTGGGATTAATTGTAATAGTATTAATATCAACCACACCGTTAAATTCTGCTCCCAATCCAGAAGTAGCAGTAATGTCACTTTCTGGAGTGATAAATTCCCTAAATTGAGTTCCAAAAATTCCTTCTGCATTGATTACAACTCTACCTCCAAAACTTCCTTGAGAATTAGCTGTAATATCGCTGTTTTCTAAAGCTGCAAAAATTTGAGTATCAATATTAATATTTCCTCCGTCACCAGTTCCAGCAGTAGCAGAAATATTACTGTTATCTCTCAATATTAAATTCTGAACTTGTAAATCGATGTCACCACCTCCACCAGAGGTAGTTATAGCATTGATACTTCCTTGATTATTAATATTAATAGAATTAGCTTTTACTTGTATTTTTCCAGCATTACCAGAACCATCGTTTTTTACTGCTAAGAAAGCACTATCATCAATGTTTAATTGATTCGTATGAATAGTTATTGCTCCCGATTCTCCGGTAAGAACTAGCGGAATTCCAAATATGTCTTGTAATAATTTGTCTTCAATGTCAGCAGAAGATGTAATTTTACTTACATCGGACGATATTGGAGACGATATTGGAATAGAACCAATAATATCTACTTTCTCAGAAGCATTAATGGTAATGCTTCCTGCTGCTCCGCTATTAGCAGTAGAAGCATCTACTCTCCCACCATCTGCAACTATTAGTTTTTTTGTATTTAAGATTAAATTACCACCTTTACCACTATTCAAAGTTAAAGAGGTTAAAATACTTTCTTTCAAAGTAGTTTGCTCAAAACCGATTACTTGTACAGATTCGCGAGCATCTATTGTCAAATTTCCAGCATTTCCACTAGAAAAAGTTACTGAGCTAACACTAGAACCATCCAAGGAAACGAATCGGTTTGTTGATATATTAATATTTCCTCCATTCCCGGAATTAAAAGTATTAGTAGAAATAACACTAGGAAAATTTCTCCGCGCTGAACTACCAATATTTTCAACAGAATCTGAAGTTTTTATGTTAATATCAGGACCAAACTTGGAACCGAAATTATAACCTGATATAGCACCACCATCTTTAATAATTAATTTACTTGTATCAATTTTGATATCGCCATCCGTAGCTTCTGATAATGCTTGGCTTCGTACACCACTAAATCGACTTTCTTGAATATTACTACCGACAATTGTTAAGGACTCGGTAGCATTAATATCTATACCTTTAGAGGCTGAGTTTATTTGGTTACTATTAAATATAATTGAGCCATCTTTAACATCAATTTTCTTTCCTCTGACTTTAATATAACCAGTATTTTTGATGTTTGAAGTTGCAGATGAACTATTGGATTGGAGAGATGACTCTTTTAATAATTGAATATCTTGAAAGCTTTCGGTTTTATCATAGCTAAATTCCATACTTTGGGGAGTGAAAGTAAAATTAACTTTCCCGGAACCAATACTACCTAATTCAATTCTTCCAGAATTTGTTTTGAGCGAACCCCCTTCTAAGATAATATTTCCACCAATTAAAGCAATGGTCTTCCCCGGTGCTACTTCCAAACCTTTTGTAAGATTATCTCTAAGAGGAAAAGTAAATCTATTAGCAGATAATTTATGTCCATGACCTTGAACTTTTATTTCTCCTGGATTATCCAAACCTAAACCCAAAGGTGTGCTAATTGTTAATAATGGTTTATCTGGTGAAGCAGCACTAAATTTCAAACCGTCTTCAAATAATATATTAGCTGCTG
>JBCBHT010000364.1:0-6419 GCA_038525335.1 Cyanobacteria bacterium J06621_15
GAATTAGAGAAATGACTTTATTTGCAGACCAAATCAGCCTTTTACAACAACAAATCAACTCAATGCAGCAACAATTAAGCGCAATGCAGCAGTTTGATAACAAAAGCAAAGACCTTAAAAATTTGCTGACTGATTGCATGGAAACTGCTAAAGACCTTGGTGTCGAATCTCAACTACAGGAAGAAGTTACAAAGATTATTTGGGGTGATGACTTTGCAAATAAAATCGCTCATGTAGATGCTGTTGCAAGCGACCCCAGTGTTTTAGAAGCAGCAACCTCACAAGCAGAAAATACTTCATCTAGACAAAGCCAAATACCAGACGGGTTAAGTGTTAGAGAATTTAACGCTGTAAAAAAACAAGTCAAAAAAGCATTAGATTTAAGTCAAAAAGCTAGAAACAATGTTCTAAAAGATTCTCTTTTAGAAAAAATTGCAAACACTAACTATGACAACGAATCATTATTATCTGAATTTCAATCTATAGATACTAATAACGATAAAATCTGGATTCTAGCTAAAAATATTCTTGAAGATATGGAACAGCCTGCACCAAAAGCAGTAGAACCAATACCAGAACTACAATCAACTGTTGAAGAAACAACACCCGAACTAATTCCCGATCCCGAACCACAATTAACGACAAATGAACCACAGCCACAAAATATAGATAAAAAAGTCAGCGAAGATAATGAAAATGAAATCAAACACGCTAACGCAACACAACCTTGTACCCCTAAAATATCCGACCTTGGAAAACAGATTCTCAAAGAAGCTGAGGAAGCAGTAGCAGCAGACAAAGCAGCTAAAGAAGCAGAACAAACCCCAGAGCCTCAGCAGGAAGTAGAAGCTGTAGAAGTTTCAGAACCTAAGCAGGAACCTATTAAAACTATTGGATTTGGTAAGGTACAAGTCCAACAGCAACAAACTGAAGTTGCGGCAGTAGCAACAACCCAGAACGACGCAAAAGAAAAACAACTTGCAGAACTGCAAAGCTTAGTCCAAACATTCGGTTAAAAAATCAATCAACAATTCCCGTTGTCGCTAATGCACAACGGGACAATAAAAGGAGATATTTATCATGTCAGATGTACAACAACAAATTAACTCAACCTTTATCGAATCTATCGGAACGCTAACCGCTCAAATAAAACAGCTACAACAACAATTACAACAGCAACAAGAAGCAGCAACACAAGCTATTAACGAATTAACCCAAAAGGTTAATAACCAACAGCAAGAAATTAAAAAATTAAACGATAGAGTAAAAGCTGTTAATGCTGCAAGAATTTTAGGAGATGAAGCACCGGACGAAGTAATTTTAGAGAATGCTGAATTACTTAAGGATTGTGCTTGGACTGTAGATGAAGGTCACAGAGCTTATGCCTGTATTATTGGCTTGGTTGATGACTGGAAACCACTATTTAAAAAGCGCGTTTGGGGATACTTAAACGAGCAGGATAAAGGCAGAATTAAGCAAATAAAAGCTGAGTACGAACAATATCAGCAACAAATTATTGATTATGAAAACCACCAACAGAATTTAAATAATGTTGCGTCCACTAGTAATAAATCATTTGATGCTCCTGCAACCTCCACACCAGCCGAGAATAAAGGTGTAATTGATTGGAATAAAGTAAGACAGCACGTCAACAAACAAGCCCAAAACGACGCAAAACAAAAAACTGGCTTTGGTGCAGTAAAAGTCGAATCCTCACCAAAACAACCTTCCCCAGTACAAAAAACAATCGGCTTTGGTGCTGTAAAAACTGTTTCTGCAACTGAAGCTATAGACGGTTTTGGAGCAGCGTAAATCATGGCTTTTAGACTTAAAAACCAAAAAGCAAAAGTTCCCACACAAACCGCATCAAAAGTGTGGACTATCAAAAAAGAAGAAGCTAAATTTGCTTTTAAAACTAATCAATGGGTTTATGTCAAATCCCCAAAACATAAACTTGATAAATTGCTCTGTCAAGTAGGAAGCATTCAAGACCAAAATTACAGAATTAATGACGAAGGTTTTTTAGAAGTTGATAGATTTTATTGGGTAACTTATTTCGGAAAGCGACACACAGACCGCATACAGATAGCCTGCTTCTTAGCTGAACAACTAGAACTTTGTACGGACAAGAAAAAAATACAGCACCAAATACAACGCAATTGGGGAGATGCAACCAAAGATAATACTAATCGATGTTTAAGACCTGATATTGCCGCACTATTTACACAGCCAAAACCCAAGCGTAGAAAAGTTGAGAAAAAAGCAGAGATCGAAGGCGTTTTAGAATCTATCGATGATTAAAACTCAAACGAATAAAACAGCACTAATTGTATAGAATAAATGCTGTTTTGTTTTATTTATATTTCATCGCTGATTCTTATGATAAAGTAAATATACGCAACAAAAGAATGAGTCACCATTCCCCGCGCTAACCAAAATTAACACCAATGTTATCAATATTAAAAAGTAGTCTAGCTAACACCAGAAGGTTGAATTAAGGAATAACCTAAGCATAGATTTTATGAAAAATATTATGGAACAGCAGAAAATGACTTTTGCGGACAAAATAATTCTGACAGCGGAACGCTTCAAAGAGTGCCAAGAATTAGGACTATCGGACGAACTTACAAAAGAATTGATGAATATTGATTTAGATGCTGTTAGTTACCAGCAAAAAATCAGCGAGATAAAAGAGTCACACAGTAACGTTGCTGCATAAAATTACACAAGCAATATTATTTCTATCACTTCGCCATTTAAGACATAAATTTTTTCAACAAATTTCTTATAAATTTCTGCTTTCACGCTTGGTTGCAGCAATTCCCAGTATTTAGGATTTTGAAAACATTCTATTAATAATTCCCGTCTACTTTCCTGGGAATCCCCAACAACACCTGCAACATTCAGCGCTTCAAGCTTTTCTAAGGTTTCATCTATAGCCTTCTGTATAATCTCGGTGCGGGGTAGTTGCTGTAATGAGGATAATTGAGTTTTAAGTTCTTTCTCCCTGGGGTCAACCTTTTTATTCTCTTCTTCTTCAACTTTACTTGAAATTACGGTATCAGCTATTTCCTGGTATCTTTCTAAAAGTCGTGCATCAACTATCTGCATAACTTTGGTAAGTCGAATACTATATTTATTGTCGCAACTCGCTTTTATCTCTTCACGTTTCTTGCATCTAAATATTGTCCAAGTTGTTTTTTTGTCCCGTGTTTTTCGGCGTACTACGTGAGAGCGATACCCACAAGATCCACAATAAATCAAACCTCTCAACGGAGTTATTTCTCCCGTTTTGTTATTCCCATAAGCATATTTATTTATATTGTCTTGTAATTTTTGTTTAATTTGTTCCATCTGCTCATGAGAAATTAACGCCTCATGAGTATTGACTTTTATAATCCACTTTTCGGGATTGCTTAAATTCTCTCTAATCTTATATGCCGTATTTCCTATTAGAACCGGATTTGTTAACCAATATTTTAAACCTGCTGGTGTAAATGTTTTTTGATAGTTTTCATAAATCCACTTCATTGTATTTCTTAAACTTGCATTGGGCGTATATATAAAATAATTAATAATTTCAATTGCAATCTGATATTTTGTTTTATTAGTTTCCCCATATAAACTATCATCAAAAACATATTTTTCATTTTCACGCTTAAAGCCGAATGGGGGTTGAGGTGATGCTTTACCCTGCTCTCTAAAGTAATCAAACCCGTGCTTAATTCTATCTTGCAAAAGCCTTGACTCAAATTCGGCTAAACCAGCCATTTGGTTGATTGAAAACCAACCAAATGCAGATTCTTGATCTACTGGGGCATCCATAACATTTAACTTTATCTTTAATTCTTCAAATAGTTTTATGGTATTGTGTATTGTCAACACACTGCGCCCAAGCCGATCAATACGAGTAACAATAACTTCAGATACATCCTGCTTCTTGCAAAAACTCAGCATTTTATTAAATTGCTTCCGCTTATTCGATCTTCCGCTTTCAACATCTGAAAAAATAAGCGATGCCCCCGCTTTCTCTAACCTTGCTATTTGCTGCTCTAAACTATTCCCCTCAGTCTGCTCCCGCGTAGAAACACGCGCATAGCCTATTTTCATGATTTAACGAAGTGCGTCAACTATGTTTATTCTACACCACCCGCTTAATGCTTCACTCTAAAGCACAAACAACCGTACTTCACTTGGCTGCTGAAAAATAAAAGCTTTATAAATAACTTATTATATGGAGGCTCCATTCATATAGATAATAATATTGCTTGCTTATTGCTTAATGTGAATTTCGAGGTGGTTTATCTATTAGTAGAAAAACGGGCAAAATAGCAGTAAAACAATTGCTTATTTATTTCTTATTTCTATGTATATTAAAAATTATTTTACAGGTATCCTGTAATTGATAAATATGTTTGTGATTAGATATACCATTAGAAGAATATTGTTTTTAATTACTTTATTTAGTTTGTATTTTATATAATTAATAAATGGATAATTCTGATTTATTAATCAATTTATTCAAGAGAACGAAGATTTTTTTGTAAAATTTAAGCATAATATTTGTTGATGAACTATAAAAATAGACTTCTAAAAGATAAAAGAAGTCTAGTCGATAGTAAAATTTTTAACGGTATATTATATTAATTAGTTGTATAAGTTAGACGTAATTTAGTATTTTCTAATTCAAGCTTAGCAACTTTATTACGTAAGTTAGCAATTTCATCGTAAGCACGTTGCAATTCATTTTGTTCTTCTCGTGCTTGATTGAAAGCTTTAACTCGATTATCGAATCCGAACCAATGCTGATAAACTTTAGTATGCATTTCAACAGTATGTCCTAAATTATCGGATGCTGCTTTGATGGGAACTCCCTGCAAATGTGCCCGAATAGCGCAAGCATGACGTAGGTCATATGGTTGGAAAGGTATTTTTGAGCGAACAAAATTACTCGATATTAAGCCAACTTTCAAATGTAATTCTCTGCTTGTAGTACATCCAACCATAGTTTCTTGAAACAGTCGAATATTTTCTTCATTCTTTATATCGAATAAGTCAACCCACTCAAGAACAAAAGGGACTACTTCCCTATACCCAGTTTTATTGTCAGCGTGTACTTTGAAAGTATTTCTAATGTTGTCTGATGACAATAACCAGTTGAAATCAGGTTTATTAACTATTTCTCTAGGACGTAAACCATAAATAGCTAATAAACCATAAGCTAGTTTATAAATTTTCCATTTATGTCTGATAGATTTCGGAGTATTTTTTGCTGATTCATATTGCTTTTGAAAATTATTTATATAAAAGATGATTTCTTTATCTGATGGTATATTTCTTTCACGTTTTTCTTGCTTAAGTATTAGGTCAGTAAATTTCGCATCTATTGATAATAAATTAGATATTATCGATGCTATTCTTATAGCTTCATATCTTGGAGTCGGAGAATAAATAGATAAAACTATTGCTCTTAAAGAATTAGCCGATATAACTTCATCTGACATAAAAATACTTTTATATCTACTTTTATAATTCTCAAAAGTACCAACACTTTTTCTTGTCTTTTTTTTATTTGCAAAGTATTTCAACTCAAAAATATTATAGAATTCTCTAAAAGTTATACCCTTTTGCTTAGTAGCTCTAACTCCTAAATACTTATCAGTCCATATAAAAGTCTGACGAGCAATTAATTTACCTAGCTCTTGAGCTTCCTCTTCAGCAGTCCTTAACCCGTCAAAACTTGCTGGAATTCCGAGCGATATTTTATATTGCTTGTTACTCCTTCCTTGGTTATGAATATCACCGGGTTTCAATGGTAGCGTAGCTTGTAGCTGAATAGCGTTACCTGTAAGGAGTAGCTTCACTTTTATCTTGCATTGTTTGAGTCTTTGATTTATCGTTACTAATTCTTGCTTTAATTTCATACGGAAATGTTTTTGAGTAGCGTCTCGTTGCTCTTTCTTCCCTCGATAGGAGCCATCAGTAGTTGCTGGGGGAATAAAATCATTAAAAACCTTGTCCTGTATATCTGTCATATTATTGCTTACTTTTTGCTTAAAAAAGAATGTGATTCACAAACATTCTCTAGATGATTAAAATGTTTATATATGACAATTTACGATGGATTATAAGGAAAAGTAAACTACTGATGGCTGCTGAGCGCGGTGCAGTAGAAGATTTAGAACTTGAAGAAGTAATGCTCAGGACCACCGGATTCTACACAACGAACGCCGCGATAGCCTTCGAGCATTACTTCTTCAAGTTCTAAATCTTCTACTGCACCGCGCTCAGCAGCCAAGTGAAGTACGGTTGTTTGTGCTTTAGAGTGAAGCATTAAGCGGGTGGAATCTGCTTTAGGGTCACAGCCCACAATCATAATTCTTTGACCCATCTCAGCCATAGCTGCAAGAGTATTCTGA
>JBCBHT010000365.1:0-6408 GCA_038525335.1 Cyanobacteria bacterium J06621_15
TCCCTCCGGGAGACGCTACGAAGACCGTTCTACTCGCAATGACAAATACACAATTAATTTTGCCTAAGTACTTATTTTAGACAGTTTTTAGCAGAAAGCGGTGCTTATCCTAAGCCACGTTAGCCTAAAAAATGTGATGTGAGAACCTATTTTAGATTAGGAGATGCTATTGATGCTACGATTCAAGCTTTAAAAATAGGTCTGAAAAAATAGAAGAAGTACCACCAGAGATATTGGAACTTCAACAGCAGATTCTGAAATTAAAGCAGCTAAACGACCCTGATTTTGAGAGTACGATAAGAATTAAATAGCAAAAGTTAGAAAGTTTAATTAAAACCTCAGAGCTTAATCTTGTTGCAGATGCTAGCAGAACTCGAATATTAACTAGTATCACTAAGGCTGAAGAATTTTGGGAATCAGTTACTAAAGAAGAACTAAGAGCAATTTTTCACGAATTAGTAGAAGAAGTCGTTTGTTCAGTATCGGGTCGGTCGCAGTCATTTGTTGCGGTACTCAAAATTTGATTGCGTTCTTCCTCTGGTAGTGAAGCTAAGTATCGTTCTGCTGCTTTCCAGAGGATATCTGCTACTTTTGCTTGGATTTGGCAACTACAGTTTTTAATTTCTTCTAGTTCCCATTGCAAAGTTTCTATTTTCTGATTTATTTGTTGTTCCGTCACGCTGCGAAGATTTTTTAACAATTTTTCTAAAATAGGTATCTGGTTGGGATGAAATTCAATTGTAAATTTTTCGTTATCAGCATAACAAATTACAAGTTCTACAAAACCAGACAGAATAAAGATATTTAAGTAAGTAGTGTCTAGTAATTTAATGGTTGTTGAACGATAAATTTCTATGTTACTTTCCATTGTTTTATTCTCATTGATTTTTCAACCTCAGCAACAGCAAATTACCTATTTATATTAAATTGGTACTTCTGGAATATTTTCTATATCTAGCAAGGGGCTAATCGATTTCTTTTTGGAAGGTATTTTATCTTTATTATAAAAAATTGATAAAAAACTAATGCATTAAGCATCTATGTAGAATCTACCAAATTAGCTCTTGTAATACAAGATTCTAAGTTCATTAAATAATGTAATTATAAGGACTTGTAAAAATATTAATTCCTATGTAATATCCATTAAAAATTGCTAATTATGCTTTGATTCATAAATGATTTACTCCAATAACTATTATGTTATTCCCGACCTATGAGTTTCTATTATTTTTTATAATTACTTTTACATTAAGTATTTTTCTTAAATCACAAATATCTGCTTACAAGTATTTCTTACTAGTCACTAGTTTAATTTTTTATTCTTTTTGGAGTTTGAATTTTCTTGTACTATTAGTAACTAGTACAATAGTTAATTACTTTATTATCAAAGAAATAACGATAAATAAATATCCAAAACAAATTTTTATCATTGGGTTAGTAGTCAACTTAATATATCTTGGATTTTTCAAATATTACAATTTTTTTGTTGATAATTTATATGATTTTTTGAATGCTGTCCAACTACAATTTAGTTTTCCAGTATTGCAAATTATTACACCTATAGGTATTTCTTTTTATACCTTCAGAATCATTGCCAATTTAGTTGATTGTTATCGTGATTGTCAGCCATGTCCCAGTTTTCTAGATTATGCAGTATACATTACCTATTTTCCGCAAATAGGCTCAGGTCCAATTGCAAGACCAAATGAATTTTATACTCAACTCAACAGCCGTCAAAAATATAACTACCAAATTGAAACTGTAGTTATTTTAATTATTTCAGGATTATTTAAAAAATATACCTTATCTAGCTTTTTATTTAACTTTACTCAAATACCCTTCAATATCCCAGAGCAATATTCTAGTTTCGATTTGATTTTATCTGCACTTGCTTATTCTTGTTTGATTTATGTAGATTTTAGTGGTTATTCTGATTTAGCAAACGCTATTTCTAGTTTATTGGGATTTAAGCCAATCCAAAACTTTAATATGCCCTACCGTTCTCGGAGTTTACAAGAATTTTGGCGCAGATGGAATATAAGCTTATCAGAATGGTTGCGAGATTACTTATATATTCCACTAGGAGGAAAGCGAAAAGGTAAGTTTAGAAAATACCTCAATTTACTTGTAACGATGCTTATTGGTGGATTTTGGCACGGTGCTGGTCTGAATTTTATCATTTGGGGTGGACTTCACGGAATCGGATTAATTATTAATCATTTGTGGAATGATTTTCACAAGAGAATTCAGACTTTTAGTGGTTCTAGAAACATATCTAAATTACCAGAGAATTTAACAAAATTTGTTTCTTTTATCTGTACATTTAGCTTTGTCACTCTATGCTGGATATTTTTTAATTCTCCTAATATTGAAAATGCAATTAATTTTTTACAGGGGATTTTTAACTTAAATTCTAGAGTTACTGTAATTAGATTCAATATTTGGCAGCTATATTTGGTTTTCCTTATAGTTTATTTAATGAATTTATATGGAGATAAATTTAGTGAGATTTTACACGATTTTTTATCAAGTCAGTTTCTCTTATTACAAGTAATATTAGTTTCTATCTTATTATATATAATCTTTAAATTAGGACCAAATACAGTTCCACCTTTCATTTACTATAACTTTTAATTAAATGATGAGAAATGATTTGAGCTTTCTAATCCTTATTATTTTGTCAACTACATTTTTAACTATTTTTAATTATTCTTCAGTAATCAAAAGCTTAAGCTCTAGTAAATTAGCGAATACTCACATAAAACAAGCAGCCAGACAAGTAAAGCTTGAAGAGTCTGATAAAAAAGAAATAGACTTTTGGGAGAACATTAAAAAAATTGAATTTGACTACAGCAATCAAAGTTCTGAAAGTAAAGCTGTTGAAGAAACTAGGTTATTAGAACCATTACAGCAGCAAAATGTTAAACCAATAGAAGTGAAAAATAAAAAAGAAAAACCATATACTAGATTTTTATTGGTTGGTGACTCAATTATGTACACCTTCGGTATCGAATTTGATAATGCAGCAAAAAAATCTAACTTCAAATTTGATAACATAAAAATAGAATCTAGACATTCTACAGGACTAAATAGAATTGATTTTTTTGACTGGTATGCAAGAACTGATGAATTAATTTATCAATATAATCCAGATGCGATTGTAGTACTTTTTGGTGGAAATGAAGACCAAATTATCTTAGGTAAAGATGGTAAATACAGAGCTAAGTTAACACCTGAATGGAAAACTGTTTACCAAAAGCGAGTGGAAAGATATGCTTTTTTATTAAATGAATCTTCTGTGAGAAAAGTATATTGGATTGGTCATCCAACCTCTAGCATACCCCGACACCGCAGATTTCTATCAATTGTCAATCAAATTTATCGAAAGGTTTCACTGACTTATCCCAAAATCAGATTTATTGATAATTGGGATACCTTTGCTGTGAATGGTAGTTATACTGCAATCGTTGCAAATAAATCAGGAAATAAAGGAAGGGTGAGAACTAAAGATGTTTATCACTTTACCAATCATGGTGCAAGAATTCTTGTTGATAAACTTATAGCAACAATGGATAAAGATGGTGTTTTACAGAAAAAGTAGTAATGCTATAGAAATCCTATAATATCAAAGCTTCTTTATGAGGTACATTCGGACGGTCAGGAATGCCCATCCCATAAGAATTTGAATCTCCCAGAGCTTTGATATTTGCTCTTCCAAATTCTTCAATTTCTGCAATATTTTCTTCAGACTTTCTAGGTTTATTAAAAGACCATAGGTAAGCAAGTATTCTTTCGTATTCTGTAGTACTCTTATCGCTATCGTACCATTCTTTCATTTTTGCATTAAAGCGTTCTTGGAATTTTGCCATAATAATATTTCCGTAATGAATAAAATACTAATACTGCTGCGCGGAAGTAAGAAGTAAAAAGTAAAAAGTAAGAAGTAAAACCTCTCACGGTATAGTAGAAGATTCAAGTAATGAATTGTATTCTTATTCGTCTTTTGAAGACGAGGCTTTATACTAAGTAAGTCAACAAAAATATTTACCGTCATTATTCGCTGTGCGTTAGCGTAGCGTCTCTCGAAGAGAGATAGTAATCGCAGCCCTTGCGATTGCTATGTCCTATCGGACACGCTTCGCTAACGTTTCACTCCGTTCCACTCGCAATGACAATGTGTAATTAATTTTGTTTAACTACTTATACTTCAGACTTTATTTATTACTTCTTACTTCTTACTTCTTACTTAAGCCCGAAGGGGTGAAGGTAAAGTTATTATTATTTAAACGACAAAATGGAAATAGCATATTCCACCTGCTGTTAAAGTAGAAACATCTACCACACAGGGAATAAGAATGAAGAGAGAAGTTTTTAACTATCCTCCTAGTGTTGAAGTTCTCAAGATACTAACAGCAGGTTCTCTGAAGCAAAATTTAGCAAAAGCAGTCAGAATATGGGTTATTTTACGATCAATTTATGGAGACGAAAGCGATGAAGTAAAATTAGATTTGAAAGAGAGTTTTACTTTCTTAGAATGGCGCGATTTATTTTTTATTGATGCTAAGAAATATCACCAACGTGATTGCATACCAAATTTACATAATATAAATCAGTTAAACCAAGATTTTATTAAAGAAGAATGCCGATGTACTATCAAACTAAAACAATGGTTGTTTGAATCAAGTTTAAGAGTTGATGAAAACCGCTGGTGTCAATCGCTAAAAAAATATTATTCCTTTGAAGGTGATGAATTAAATAATTTACTTCAAGGTGGAATAGCTAAAAATCAATCTCAAAATACAAAACAAGCAGATAATTATTTAAATGCTAATAAAAAGTTTTCCAAATTCCTACCAGAAGGACGTTTGTTTGCGGTTACTGGTCGTAATTTAAAAGACAACGATTTTCAATCTTTGGTAAATTTAGGTTGGTTAAACATTAAAAAATATAGTAGCAAAGTTATATATACAAAAGTAAATAAGTTCCCGAGAGTTTTCTTAAGTTACCTAGAAAATAAAGAAATTGCTTCAGAACAATTTACCAATCATGAATTATCAGCTTTTAATAATTCTTTTTCACAACCTATTAATGGTACCCAACGATTTTTTATCCATGCAGAATATATAGTTCATTCAAGTTTAAATGAGCATATAGAACTACTACAGCAGAAAATAAAAAGTCTTTGGGAAAGAGACAAAATACCATTAATTAAATTAAACTATCGTAGCGCTAAACTATTTCAAGAAACAATTGACTGTGTTGTTTATCCAGTCTGCATTTATTACTATAAACGCGCACCTTATTTGTTTGCTTATGGTCAAATTCCTCAGCCAAATAGAAAGAATCCTTGGATTACAATAGATTGGTATGATTATCGACTTGATAAAATTCTCAATTTAGATGAATTAAATAAATTTGATTCTGATGCAGATAATCTCAATATTCCCAAACACTTTTTATATAAATGTTACGGTAAATATCCACCGAATCCCGATGAAATTCAAGAAAAAATGTCAGCAGTTTGGGGATTTGATATCCATAAACCTCAAGCATTATTAATACTAAGATTTGACCAATATTTTTACGGTAATTATATCCGAGGTACAGAAAGAGATGATATGTTTCACAAAATTACCCGCAAACAAGTAGAAAAACTGATTAAATCTTATACACCAAAAGCATCTTTAGAACAGAAAAAATTAATCTCTATAGTACAATCTCGTTCCGAACGCGATATTTATTGCAAAATCAATTATCGAGTTGATGATAATAATATTGTCATGCGTTTGCGAGCTTGGTGTCCAAATGTTGAGGTGATTTTACCCTTGGATTTACGACAGCGGATGAAAACAGAAATGGAAGCTACTTATAAGCTTTATATATAAGAGAACAGTTATTTGTAGGATGCGTTACGACGTTAGTCTAACGCACCAAACACCTTGTCAAATGGTGCGTTGCGCTCCGCGACAACACACCCTACATATACTTCTAAATACTGATTGGTGCGTGACGGTATTTTGAAATTTTTATTGTCACAATCGACAATTTTATGTAACCGTCACAGCACCCTACAAATTCATTAATTCTTATTTCTTACTTCTTATTTCTTACTTCTTACTTAATTATGATTGTAAGTCAATTTATCGATATCAATAATTTTCAACGTGCTTGGGAAAAGGTTGCTGATAAACGCGGTTGTGCTGGTGTTGATGGTGAAACTATTAGCCGTTTTGCTGGTAATCAAACAGTTAATATTTATCAGTTAATGAATTCTGTTGCTGATGGTAGCTATCAACCTTCCCCTTGCAAGCAGGTGATTATTCCTAAAAAAAATGGTTCTCAAAGAGAGTTAAAAATTCCGACAGTTCGAGACAGAATTGTTCAGCAAGCTCTATTAAATGTAATCAG
>JBCBHT010000366.1:0-6386 GCA_038525335.1 Cyanobacteria bacterium J06621_15
GTTAGCGTTAGTAGTCGCAATTCCTTCGATAAAATCATTATCATTTCCTGTAGTTAAAACACCACCTTCAGCACCAAGACCGTATCCTGTATCCAAAGAATTTATTTTGAGAAAAACATTATCGGTTCCCACCGAAATCCCATTATTGAAAGCTGAGATTTTACTATTTACAGAAGATTTACCTCTAAGTCGATTTAAACCATTACCGAGATGAGCATTGGAAAATAATAAACCAAAACTAGCAACGTCCTGTTCCCCAACCGCTCTAGCATTACCAAATAACCTATCGTTACCGTCACCCGCTAAAAACTCTCCCACATCGTTAGGATTATTAGCATCCGCAGTCATCTGAGTAATACCAAAAGCAAAAGTAGAAGGTGAAAATTCTCCTCCATCATCATCTAACCCAGCAACAGCTTTTGATTGTGCAATTGCTCTACCAATAACTGCATTATTACCCTCACCAAGTAAAAATTCCCCAGAATCAATCTGTTCGGTTTGTAATCCCGCTGCTTGAGTTAAATTATCAGCTAACGCTCCTTCACCAGTAATTGCTAAAGCTTTTAAATTAAAAAAATCATCACCACCACCAGCATCAAAAAATTCGCGAGTTTCGATTCCTTCAGCAATAGTTAAAACACCTTCACCGGATGCTGTAGCATTAGCAGTTACTGAATCATTTCCCGCTGTCTTCCCTTCTTGGTCATCCAAAAATACGCGACTGCGATTTTCCCAACCATCAGCAATCCCTTCTTGCTGTTCCGTATCATCTTCATTTACCAAAATAAATTCAGATACAGAATTCAAATTAAAACTGTCATTTCCACCACCAGCAACAAATACACCACGATTTCCTAAACCATCTGCTGCTGATAAATCATTAACCGCTGTCGCGAAAATATTACTAGTGAAAGTATCGTCTCCCAAACCTAAATCAAATAAAGTCTGGTTATTTACCTCCAAACCCAAACCGGTAATTATCCCAACGCTACTATTATCTAAAGCATCAGCAAAACCCTTTGCACCATTAACAGTAGTTCTTACCAAAACTTTAGAATTAACAGCATCATTTCCATCACCCAACCTTAACTGACCTGCATTTTCAATTCCATCACCAATAATTTCTAAATCCGAATCCGCTCCCGAACCAATTTGAGCAACGTTTAATTCCACATCAGCAATCAAAACATCATCACCGGAACCAGTATCCAAACTACTAGTATCAAGCTGGTCAATTATCTGTTCGATATCCTCTCTACTAAAATTAGACAGATTCTTCCCAATACTATTTAAAAGAACTTCTAACTGTCTTAAATTTCCCCCATCATTAACAATACCGTTGGCTCCCGCAAAGAAAATCTCATCACCATCCAAAGCTGCAACATTCACCTTTGCTTCACCCAACAAAGTATCGTTACCGCTACCAGTCATCAAATTACCGACCTGAGTGTACCCACCAGCAATCGCAAGAGGAATATTCAACTCCGGATTGGCTAGAGTATCATCATCAATATCCGAAAGACCGATAGAAATACCGCGAGCATCGGTTGTAGAAAAACCTTGCGCTGAAGCCGAACCCTTAATTAAATCGGAATTACCTTTAGTATCTACATCGGTAACTAAAACACCAAAAGCACCAACAGCATCGACTCCCGCAGCATCAGCAGTACCATCGAGAATATCTTTCCCGTCACTACCTTTAATTACACCACCGTCAGCACTGTTAATACCAACGGACATACTTGTTTCCCCATCACCGGTAGTTATGCTTCTACCAACACCTTTTAATAGATTAAATCCATCACCTCGAATAACACCCGTATTGCGGATACCATCAGCAAAAGCTTCTCCTTCACTTTGTGCGGTAGCCACTCCCTTAATTAAATTATTGTCGCTATCAAGATTTATCGTAAAACCATTCGCAGCATCGCCGAATTCTGCATTCTCAACACCAATAGCTCTAGCTTCATCAACAGCATTCGCATTTGCATCACCCTCAATTAGGTCATTACCAGTAACGTCCGCAATCACCTCAAAGCCGATATCTAATTTATTCATTTGTTTATGTCTATATGCCTATATTTTTACCAGAGCAATACTCTAAGTAAAATTTGTGTTCTGATTGTCATTTCTCAAAATAAAACTAGCAATTTAACTGAGATATTACAAGCTTTTTTATACATAAAGTAGATACAACTATCGAATCCCGATAATTAATAAATAAAATATATGTAAAGCTTGTATGGCAAGGATTATGAAGTTTTGATGAAGTGGAGATAAATAATTTTGCTACGGAGAGATAATAGTAAATAAAAGTAAAAATACTGAATATATTAATGGTGATTTTAACTGATGTAGAGACGTAGCAGTGCTACGTCTCCTGAAATTTGCGAGAAAACGAATCAGTTAAAATGAATATTGGTTAATTTTAATTTTGTTTGATTTTTGAATTTATTTTTAGGAGATGTTAGTTCTAACAGGTTTATTTTTTAATTAATTTTGGAAGAGATTTGTTTTGATGGATTGGTTTTTATCGGAATTGCTGGGAGACGTTATATATAACGTCTCTACATCAGTTATTTTTAGTTTCTTAATTTATGATTCAATGTTTCCGAAATACCTAAATTTATCAACATATCTCGCATTTCAC
Organism: Cyanobacteria bacterium J06621_15; assembly: GCA_038525335.1. Classification (GTDB taxonomy): domain Bacteria; phylum Cyanobacteriota; class Cyanobacteriia; order Cyanobacteriales; family Nostocaceae; genus Rivularia. The sequence continues at coordinate 2,651 of JBCBHT010000366.1, forward strand.
TTTGAGAATCTGTATTTTGAGTTGTTAGAGTTTGAAATTGTCTGGTTTGCGGCTGCTGTTGATTATTTTTCTTATCTTGATTCAAAGACGCTGCAAATTTATCGTATAGTTCCCCATTCGCAGCGAAGCAGAAAGCTAATTCCTGTCCGACTTCTTTCAACTTCTTGGGTAATTCTGTTTCCCCAGTTTTTAATAACTCAGCCAGATTTGAATTTAAAGAATTTATATCCAAGTCTTCTAATTCAAACATATGAGCAAAAGTTTCCATTTCTCCACTTTCTACTGGAGTATGTTGCTGTAATGCAAAAGCTGGAGGAATCACCGACCGATTCACGTTATCTGGTAAAGCTGCATCTAACAACTTTTCTGCATTTACAATCCCAGCACCATATCTTGAAGGCTTCCAATTCGGAGGTACATCACAAGTTTCTCGTAAAAGTTGATTAAATATAAACGGAATTTTCTCAGCACCATAACGATTAACTAAATTATCTCTACCGTGGTACGACAACCATAATGCTGCGACTCCTGCAACTAATGGTGTAGATAACGAAGTTCCAGAACCTTGTTTTATCTTATAAATTAATTTCCCGTCTTCCTTAATAGTCCTCGCATACCATACACCTTTCCCCGGTGCTAGAACATCAACTTTCCGACCGCGTGGAGAACCGAACCAAATCTTACGGTTAACCGTACTCCCTCCAACTGCTATGACTTCATCGTAAGCAGCGGGGAACACCACAAAAGGAGTCCAGGTACCCGCAGCAGCAATTATAATCACACCTCGTTTCTGAGCGTACAATATTGCAGTCCGCAGTCTTTTATTATAAAAAGCCGCTCCCAAGGATATAGAAACTATATGAAAACCTTTATCTGCTGCATATTCGATTGCTTTGGCTAAATTACGACTGCTCCACAGTACTACCGAATAAGTGATTCGTAACGGTACCACCTTTGCACCGGGAGCGACACCGGTAACGTATTTATTATTTTGATAATTACCCTGCGCTTTCGGTGGACTTACCATCACGCTTACAGCCAAGGTTCCGTGACCGGGATTATTTACTAATTCCTCATCGGATTTTTCTAAAGGGTCAGTTTCATCTTCATCAGAATCAACAAAATCGTAACCTTGCTCCAAAAGTAAATTATCTTCAATTTCTGGATGGGTGGTATATCCGGTATCGGGATGAGCAATTATGACTCCATGTCCCGGTAATTTATTCTTGTCGGGAAAATACTTCTGCCAAGCTGGTAAAACTTTTAATTCCTTTAAAACCCAATTTACATCATCGGTCGAAAGTCCTGTATCTACTCCCCCTCCCCCAGAAAACAAATCTAATAATGTATTGATAAAAGAAAGAATAATATCCCAAAGAGATTTCGATTCCTCTCCCCCTAATTGCTGCTCTCTTCTTTGATTTTCTACCTGTTTTACTTCCCTTACCGGAACCGCGAATAACGGCTCCACATCAACTACACCAGGTTGCGATCGCAATTGGTAAGTCTTATCCCAAGCTTGTTTTACAGATAGCGCATCGTCATTAAATAAAACTTCAAATTCGGTAAAGTTATCGCCAATCGCTTTGATATCCCATTCTTCACCAAGTATCTGCGAAACAACCTCCTGACACCTGTCCTGCTGGTCTGGCATCACCATTTCTATATAAAAGCCTTCAAACTTTGGATTTACTTTATTTTTTGCGATTACCATAATTTTTTATCTTTTTTATCAATATAATTACAATATTTATCAAGCCAAAGGTATCTGTTTACGGAAATTTCACATCTACCACCACAAATCTGTATATAACCCACAGCAAAAAATTTCAAGTAAAAACAAAAAAATCAAAATTTCCACTTCCAGTTTTTTATCCAAACTCTTGATTTTTATCCCTGGGAATAATATTCTTTTTAAAGCTATACCGTTATATACACGAAGGTGTTAATTATGCTAGTTGGAACATCAGAAGCAGCTTGTTTATTGCAAATTTGCGTTCAAGGTGTCAGACGTTTGTTATTGGAAGGCAGAATTGTGGGAGCGAAAAAAGAAGGTAGATGTTGGGAGATTCCTTTATTTAACGGAATGCCCAAAATTGAAGAAGGTAGTAGAGGTCCCAAAGGTACTTGGAGGAAACGAGCTACAGAGACTTCCACTAAAATTTGCGTTAATTCTCACAAAATTAAAAGCAATAAGAAAAATGATAAAAATGAACCCGTACTTCGAGTTCAACAAGGAAGCAAAATCGATTACTGTCATGAATTTGAAATTTTTGGTAGATGTCGAGTAATCTATCGTCCCAATAATCCTCTCGGTTGCGGCGCTCAAGTTTGGGTTGAAGTAGAACATGATGCAACAGTAATGCCATTCATTTTCGCCGATATGTCACATGCAGTTGCTTTAGCAGCTGCTTGAAATATTTGAAAATCGATTTAAAAAATTGAATACTTATTTTTGATTGAATGAGTTTGAATAGACAACTCAAAGAGTTTAACCTGCCAATTTTTATTTATTTAAATTTGATTTATAAAATTATTTTTTAAATTTTTCAAATCGAAGCTGGTTTGAGACAGATTTGGAATTAATTTACGATTCAATAGCTTTAATAATCTGATAAATTTGAAAAAGTGGTGAAAAAACACATGGGTAAAAGAAAAACTATAGCGCTACAGATTTTCTGGAATTTTAGATTTTGAAGTAGAAAATTACCTTTAATTATTCTGAGTAACTAACAATCTTCTGAGTAGTCAAACTTTCGATTGCAACATCCATATATTTAATTTTCGCACTTATTCCATTTCTCAAGTCAACATACCAGCCGTCTAGATTGCGCTGTATAAGACCTTTATTTGTAAGCATCGATAAGCTATCGTCGATAATTTCACTCAAAATAAGTTTAATATTAACTCGTGCTAAATTTATAATCATTTCTTTTTCAAGAAACTTGAGATATTCTTGCTGATTCCAAACTTTTTGTGTATCCTTCTGCGGAGAATTATCTTTTTCTCTTTTCTGAAGCAACTGTTTTAGACAAGAAATTCTTTCTTCAACATCCAGTATTTGAATAATATATCTAGATTTATAAGAAGCTAACTTGGTCAAAGTTTTCAATCTTCCATAAAGTCTTTGAATTTTTTTAGCTATAGTTGGTAATTTGTAAAAAATCATTTTTCTTCCTCCTTTTAAAATTAAAAACGTCGTAACTAAGAAAGCACGACGTTTTTATAAATTCAGTATTTGCAATTATCCAGTCGAATTAACTATCTTCCGCAGAAAAATATTTAGAGAGTAAAGTTATTAAAGAGTTTAGGAATTACCACTATGAGATTTTGCTTTAAGCTAGAAAACCTATTGAAGTAATTCCTAAAAATATTCCAACATTGTGGAATGTTATCGATTAATTCCTTCTTTTTCTTGGATTAACTGGCTAAATTGCTCCATAGAAGTAACCTTTACGCCTTGTTTGGCATAAATTCTGTCGCAATAAATATGAAATGCTTTTCGGTCATCTTTGTTTGTTAAAACATAAATTCTTAGGTCTTTATCAGACATTGCTGAAAAATTTGGTTCCAAAATGTAATTCTTACCTCACCATTGGGATAAATGTACGCTTCTATTCCATCGCCAGCTAAGACAATTACATTACTCGTCCGTTCATCTAGTCGAACTAAATGAATTGATACGTACATAGCTGTTAGCTCTGCGCTGACTCGATAAAGTTCTTTTAACTGCTCA
>JBCBHT010000367.1:0-6364 GCA_038525335.1 Cyanobacteria bacterium J06621_15
TTAGTTGTTAGTTGGTAGTTGTTAGTTGGTAGTTGTTAGTTGTTAGTTGGGAAAGAATTAGGAATTAAAAGTTAGGAGTTAAGAGTTAAGAGTTAGGAGTTATAAATTTATTCTTAGATTACTTAATATCCACTAACCACTATCCACTAACCACTAACCACTAACCACTATCCACTATCCACTATCTACTACCCATTACCCATTCTTTCAATAACTTCCTGCTGCGTTGTCATAAAATGTTTACGTTCTATTTCACCTTCTAACATGGTATTGGGTGGATATAATTGTGTTTCTGAGTAAGTTTGAGCGTAAAGTTCAAATCTTTGACGGGCTAGCAAATTGTTTAACCCTGGACGTTTTCTATAACGACGTAATGCAGCCAAATCGATTTCGGCGAATGCTGCCATACTTTCACCAGCACCAGTTTCTGCGAGTACTATACCGCGATAGTCGATGATTTTGGAACCCCCATCTACGGAAGCTGCGGGTATGGGGGTATTTACTATTCCTGCGGTGTTTGCTGAAACTACGTAAGCCATGTTTTCTACTGCACGGGATATTTTAGCAGCTTGTTTTGGAGCCAATCCTTTACCATAAACTTCTGATGTTGGATGTAGAATAATCTCTGCTCCACGCATTGTCAAACATCGAGCTACTTCGGGAAATAAAATTTCATCGGATGCTACTGCTGCTAAGTTACCGATTTCTGTTTCTGCTACGGGAAAAACTCCTTCAATACCGTAACAATCTAAATATTTATTCCAGACATCATGAGGTGTGGGTGCAAACATCGAGTTTAATCGACGATAACGCAAAATTATTTCACCGGTGGGGTCGATTACAAAGCAAGTTTGAAAGTATAATCTAGGAAAATTCGGGTCGAGTTCGTAGGCATTTCCGGCTAGGAATATACTATAATTTTGGGCAATTTTACTTAATGCTTCGTATTCCACACCTTGCATTTCTAAACAAGATTTATCTGCCCATACATCAATTGATTCTCCTAAAGGAAAACCTGTCAGAAAATATTCTGGTAATACTATTAAACGACAGTCGGAACCGATAAATGCAATACTCGCCGCGATTTGCTTGCTTAAGCGGTTAATTGTCTCAAGCATCAATTTACTAGCTTCCTTGCGGGTTGTTGCACGGTTTACTGCATGACAGGTGACTTGCAGGGGTAAAGCAATGAATGACTGTGTGGAGTTAGGTTTGGCTTTCATGCCGATTTTTTATTGTATACATTATTCATACTGCTGTTATTGCAGCAGATAACGGTTCTAATGACAATATTTAAGTTTAGTATCTAAATACCTTATGTCTGAAAATGACATTAGGAAAAGTCTAGTTTTGGTGTTTATTCAGCCCTGTTTAATCTTCACTCCTAAGTATGATATATTTTTTATTACTTTGTTATGATTGTATTTCTTAAACGAATATAGTAAATTATCGATACAAGCTTTTATTTTAAGTTAATAGTAGGTTTAGCTTAGATAAAAACATGTTTTAACGCCTAGCTTTTTTATATTTACGAAAATCTTGAAAAAGTTTAGCCGATTAGAAATTATTAAATATTGTATATAACGCTTTCTATTAAGTTGATTATGCTCTACAGAAAATCTGAAATCAGAATTCAAGAAATATCTGCGTGTTTTATCTAGGAAATAAGTAAAGCATTAGAGCGTTTAAAACCATTGAAGCGTTTATAAGATTTGGTAAAAATTAATGGCTAATCAATCTTCTGAGACTAAAGATTTTTTTATTATCGGTATTGGAGCATCCGCTGGAGGTGTTCAAGCTTTAGAAGCTTTTTTTAGTAATTTACCAGACCATCCTTCTGCTGCTTTTGTAGTAGTACAGCATTTGTCTCCGGACTACAAAAGTATGATGACGGAGATTCTACAAAGAAAAACTCAATTACCCGTCCATGAAATTGTAGATGGAGTTGTTATAGAACCAAGTCATGCATATGTTTTACCTCCGGGTAAACTCGTTACTGTAAATAATAGACAGTTACGTTTAGAAAAAAGAAAGCGTAATTTCAATTATCCTGTTAATAAGTTTTTTCAATCTGCAGCCAAACAATGGGGAGAAAAAGTTGTTGGAATTGTGCTATCAGGAACGGGAAATGACGGTACCGAAGGTTTAAAAGCAATTAGCGAAGCTGGTGGTATTGGTTTGGTACAGTCACCAGAAACCGCTCAATTTAATTCTATGCCTAGTAGTGCTATTCCTTCGGGTTTGGTAGACGAAATTTTGTCTCCTCAAGATTTAGCTCGGACTGTTTTTGAATTAATTAGTTTTTCGCGACAACATCCTTCTACTTCACCGCAGGATATTACTTTAATTGATACCGACCGATTGCAGCAAATATTAAATATTTTGGCGGAACATGAAGATATTGATTTTTCTCACTATAAGATAAGTACCCTTGCTAGACGTATATATCGGCGTTGTGCTTTAACTAGTAGCGGCAATCTCAAGAATTATATTGGTTTATTAGAAGAATCTGTAGAAGAACAGAAATTATTGCGTCAGGATTTACTTATTGGTGCTACTTGTTTTTTTCGAGACCGTCCTGCATGGCAATATTTAGAAGAGGAAGTATTACCATCAATCATTAATAGTTTACAGCAACCGCAATTACGAGTTTGGGTATCGGCTTGTGCTACCGGGGAAGAAGCTTATACTATGGCGATGTTAATCAATGAAATCGTCGAAGCAAGTGAGAAATCGATACATATCAAGATATTTGCTACCGATGTTGATAATAACGCTTTAGAAGTCGCATCTAGAGGAATTTATCCTGACAGTATTAGTCATGATATATCCCCCGAACTTTTAGAAAAATATTTTATTAATAATGGTGACCGCTATCAAGTGAAGCATTTTTTACGAGAAATGCTGATTATCGCACCCCACGATTTAACCAAAAATGCGGGTTTTTCTAAAATGCATTTGGTTAGCTGTCGTAACGTGCTAATCTACATGCAGCCACATCTTCAGCAGCAGGTATTAAGGCTATTACATTTTGCTATTGCTTCTCAAGGAACTTTATTTTTAGGAAGCTCTGAAACTTTAGGAGATTTAACAGAAGAATTTATTCCGATAAGTAGTAAATGGAAAATTTTCCGTAAAAAGCGGGATATTCCCTTATCTATAGCACCCCTGACACGACAACCTATTATTACACCGATACCGGCAAACGTGCGTGCGAAAAGCAGACAAAATCAGTTTGATAGAGTGTTAGGGGAAGTATTTAAATACTGTTTGGGAGAAAGACAGCTAACTTGTGTATTGGTAAACCGCGATAATCAAATGGTCAGGGTATTTCACAACTCTGCAAGATTGCTGGATTATCCAGTGGGTGAAGCAATGCTCGATATTACCGAAATTATTCATCCTAATTTAAAATTACCTTTATCTACAGCATTGCACCGTGCCAAACGCGATAGGGAAACGGTGCTTTATACTGGGATTAAAATTAATCGTAATCAACAAGAAGGAAACGTTAGTTTAAAAGTTGGTTTGGATACTAAAAGTAGTGCAATTGAAGAATTTTTCATCGTCGTTTTAGAAATAGAAGCTCAATTATCTACAACAAGTCCCCCAGCTTTGCGTTTTGAAGTCGATACCGAAGCAGCACAGCAAATTACCGAATTAGAATACGAACTACAGCAAACCCGCGAAAATCTGCAAGTTACCATCGAAGAACTTGAAACAACCAACGAAGAACAACAAGCAACCAACGAAGAACTTTTAGCTTCCAACGAAGAACTGCAAAGTACCAACGAAGAGCTACAGTCAGTTAATGAAGAATTATATACAATAAACGCCGAGTATCAATCAAAAATTCAAGAATTAACTCAGCTTAATAACGATATTGACAACTTACTTCGGTCTACAGATATTGGTGTAGTATTTCTCGACCGTCAGCTAAATATTCGTAAATTTACACCAGCAGCAACCAGAGCAATTAATATTAGAGCAAACGATATTGAACGTCCTCTAGCCCATTTTACTCATAATTTAAACTGTCCTAATTTAATAGAAATACTGCAAGAAGTTGTAGAAACCGGAATTTCTACCGAACGCGAAGTTTGTATTTCTCAAACCCGTGAAAAATTACTAATGCGAGTAAATTTATATTTACGGGAAGATGGTAGAAATGACGGTATTGTACTTACCTTTGTCAATATTAACGAACTCAAAAAAGTACAGCAGCAGTTGCATCAAGCAAATGTTTTACTAGAGAATTTGTACGTTACCAGTCCTGTAGGTTTGAGTTTACACGACCAAAACTTAAAATATTTACGAGTTAACCAAACTTTAGCTGACATCAACGGTATATCAATTTCCGAGCATATCGGTAAAACAGTCGTCGAAATATCATCTGACTTAGGTCAAGGGATAGAATCAAGTTTACGTCGAGTAATTGAGACAAACAGAGCAATTTGTGACGTAGAAATTACGGGAAAAACCAAAGATAAACCGGATATAGAAAGATGTTGGACTGCTAGTTATTATCCGGTAAAACTGCTCGACGGTACTCGTGGAGTCGGAACAGTAATAACTGAAATTACCGACAGAAAACGCACTCAGCAAGAATTATTACGACAGAATCAAGCTTTAGAAGATGCAGTAGCAGTAGCACAAGCAGCAGATTCAGCAAACCAAGCCAAAAGCGAATTTTTAGCAAATATTAGTCACGAAATCCGCACTCCCATGAATGCTGTTTTAGGGGTGAGTCAATTATTAGAATATACCGAATTAAATTCTAGACAACATAGTCTGTTAAAAAAGCTGAGAAGTAACGGAGAAAGGTTATTAGAAATTATTAATGACGTGCTTGATTTATCTAAAATTGAAGCTAGAGAATTGCGGTTAAATCAAAGCCAATTTAGTCTAGATAAACTGAACGAAAATCTGATAAATTTATTTGCTACCCAAGCAGAAGAAAAAGGAATACAGTTTGCAATTGAAATTCTACCAGATGTACCAAGGAATTTAATCGGTGATGATTTTCGTTTGCAGCAGGTTTTAAGTAATTTGATTGGTAACGCAATTAAATTTACTGATGTTGGAGAAGTATTAGTTAATATCGATTGTGAAACCCAAGATATAAATCAAGATGCAACTCAATCTCCGGTAAAACTAAATTTTCGCGTTACAGATACCGGTATAGGAATCGAGCCAAACCTACAAGAAAATCTATTTAAACCATTCATCCAAGCTGATGGTTCTACAACTCGTAGATATGGTGGAACGGGATTGGGATTAACTATTTGTAGACGGATTATAGACTTAATGGGAGGAGAAATTTCCGTTCAAAGTCATCCAGGTTCCGGTTCTACATTTCGGTTTACAGTAAACTTTAACCTAGCTGAAACTAATTCGCCATCTGATTTAAAACCTAATGTCCCCAATATAAACCCTTCCTCAGCCAGAAATCTCAAAATACTAATAGTAGAAGATTACGTCGATAACCGTGAAATAGTAGCATTTATGTTAGAAGAATTAGGTTATCAAGCAGAAGCAGTAGGTGACGGACAGCAAGCACTTGATAAACTAGCACAAAGCGATTACGACATAATATTAATGGACTGTCAAATGCCAATTATGGACGGTTACGAAGCCACCCGTCAACTGCGTCAGCGAGAAGGAGAGCAGCGTCATACCGTAATTATTGGATTAACCGCTAACGCTATGTACGATGATAGAGAAAAATGTTTAGCTGCTGGTATGGATGATTATTTAAGTAAACCCGTGATGATGGAAGATTTAGAGCGAGTTTTAGCAAATTTTGAAAGATGAATTATCAGCTATTAAATTTTTTTGAAATTAACAAAGCTAAAAAATTAGGCTAAAAACCTAAAAAAAATAACATTTTTGGTAATCTAGTTATCTTGCAACTAAGTTAATACTTAAAGTTAAACTATAGCAAAATCCAAAATCTAAAATCCAAAATCCAAAATCCAAAATTGATTAACCTTTAACTTCTAACCTTCCCATAGCGCTATATTTAACTATATTTACTTTTATTCTTAGAATCGACAAGAAATTATGACTAAAAAAGTGATTATCGTCGGTGCTGGTCCCTGTGGAGTTTTACTCGCTCACTATTTGTTACGTCGTGGGGATAAATACGAAATTGAAATTTATGAACGTCGTCATGACCCTAGAATTGTTGCTTTTGAGAATAGTAGAACTTTCCCTATTTCTCTCAATGAAAGGGGAATGAATTCTTTAAGTCAAATTGAAGGTTTAGAATCAGCGGTTAAAGACATCAGTTTGTCCGTGATGGGGGGAATTTTTCACCAAAAAAATGGCAAGACACGTTATTCTCCTAAAAATAAACCTTTGG
>JBCBHT010000368.1:0-6364 GCA_038525335.1 Cyanobacteria bacterium J06621_15
GAAAGTTTATGAAAATATCAAGCTGAAAAAAAAGGCTAAGGTCTTACGCTTAATAACTAATTCTTCAGGAACGGAAGTTAAAGCTGTAGAAGCAAAAATTGGTAAACAGTCTTTTTTATTCTTAGCAAATATTATTGTAGTTTCCTGTGGTGCTATAAATTCAGCAGCTTTACTTTTACGTTCTGCTAATGAAAAACATCCTAAAGGTTTAGCTAACAGTTCTGATTTGGTGGGACGTAATTTGATGAAACAGTTGATGACTGTTTTGGTTCAACTTACTAATACCCCAAACTCTGGATTTTTTCAAAGAACTCGCTACATAAATGATTTTTATTGGGGTGATGAAAATTTTTCTTTCCCAATGGGTCATATTGAAAATTCTGGTGGTATTCTTCAAGATGTAATTTTTTCCGAGTCTCCACCAATTTTATCTGTTGGTGCTAAATTAATGCCGGGATTCGGTTTGAAAAAGTTAGCAAAGCGTTCTATTGGTTGGTGGTTACAAACTGAAGATTTACCGTCACCTAAAAACCGAGTTTCTGTTAAGGGTGAAAAATTATGTTTAAGTTACACTCATAGTAATATCGAAGCTCACGACCGTCTGGTCTATCGTTGGATTAACGTACTTAAGTCCATTGATGGAAAACAAGCTATCTATCCTCGGGGTCAAACACCTATTGAAGTAGTTGCTCATCAATCGGGAACTTGTCGGTTTGGAGAAGATAGAAGGACATCTGTTCTCGACCTCAACTGTCGGACTCACGATATTGATAATCTTTATGTTGTTGATAGCAGTTTCTTTCCGTCGATTTCTGCAACCAGTCCCTGTTTAACGGTGATTGCGAATGCTTTGAGGGTAGGAGAGCATTTGACTGATAGATTGAAGTAAAGTAACCAAACACTGGTGTTGGGTTGCGCTCTGCTTAACCCAACCTACAAATATATTAAGTTGCATTTTTAACTGTTGTGTACTGATAATTAAAGACCTAAATTATTTTTTTTCAACAAAGACAACGAATTGCGATCGCGATTAATTTTGAAATAGAGAAAACTTCCTAAACGTACTCTGAGACTACTTATTGAATTTAAAAGGTTTGCAACAGCGGATTTTATTCCTCAGTGCAAACCTTTTATTTTTGACCTTTGATTTTATGATGTGATATAAGTCACATTCTCAAATATCTAAATAAAATACTGCACGTAATCGAGTTTTTATTATTACAATCAAAACATCAGTACTAAATTGCTTTAAAAGTGATGAAAGCTAAATATAGGTCAATACAGTATCGAATAAAAATTATTGATGTTAAATTATGACATATTGTCATGGTTAAAATAACCTGTATTTAGAAAAAGCGTGCTGGAAATAACAATAGAATATAGCTGTTTTTACATATTTGTTGACAATAAAGAAATATTACAAAAAACTCAGGTATTCTTGCTAAGATTAAAGCGCAATATCAGCGCGAATTGTTTGCTATTTTGGTATTAATTGTAGAGGGGAACACAATGTTTGAAAATCTTCTTCCGGCTTTAAACGAGCATAATTTGCCTTATCCAGATACAATTCACCCCATTGTCGTTCACTTCGTGATTGCAATGGTTTTATTTGCGTTTTTCTGCGACGTTGTTGGCTATTTTACTAAAAATTCGCGGCTTTTCGAGGTGAGTTGGTGGAATATGTTTTTTGCTACTATTTCCATCTTTATTGCAATTATTTTTGGTCAAATAGAAGCGGGTTTAGCATTAGCTTACGATGCTGTTGAACCAGTGCTGAATTTACATACTTTGATTGGCTGGTCGCTTTCGGGAGTTATTGCAGCAATCACGGGATGGAGATATGTAATTCGTCTGCGCGATTCTCAGAGTATTCCTATTTCTTACTTAGGAGTTGGAGTACTATTAACAGTTTTAGTTTGTTTTCAAGTATATCTCGGAGATAAACTAGTTTGGGTTTACGGATTACACACAAGTCCAGTTGTTGAAGCTGCAAAAGAGGGGATTTTATAATGAATACTGAATTAATGAATCAGTTAGATTTAGGAGCAAATGGATTACCTTATTCTATCCCAATTCATCCTAATTTAGTACATCTAACATTGGGATTATTTATTATTAGCATAGCCTTTGATATAGTTGGTGCATTTTTTACATTAGAAAAACCAATATTCAAATTTCTAGCTATCAAAGCAACTCGTTCGGGTTTCTTCGATGTTGGCTGGTACAATATGTTAGCTGGATGTATTATTACATTTTTTACAGTTGCGGCAGGTTTTTACGAAATTATGCTGGCACACCCAGAAGCTGATGTAAAAAGTGCTTGGGGATTGGGAGCAATGGAAACAATGCTTTGGCACGGTGTTGGCGGTGTTGTATTATTAGCATTTATTGTTGGGATGACCGTGTGGCGTGGATATCAGAGATTTGTGTGGCGTAAAGATAGAGGTTTACAAGTCCAATTTAGTTATTTATTTGTTGGGCTATTTATTATGTTTTTGATGTACGTTCACGGAACATTAGGAGCGCACATGGCTGGTGAATTTGGTATTCATAATACCGCAGATAATTTATTACGAATGGGACAAGACCCAAATAATTTATTGAAATGAATTGGGAATAGGGGATTGGGCATCGGATAATTGAATACTAACTACTAACTACTAACTACTAACTACTCATAACTATTATCACGGATTAGATTATTACTGATAATTTACAACTAACAACTAACCACTATCAACTAACGACTAACAACTAACAACTAATTATGAAAATACGCGATATTTTATCAGTAATTGTCAGTGCAATTATTTTAGCTGTTGCTAGTCTATGGATTGGACAACAAGCTTATTCTTGGCTTCCTCCACAAGCTACTGCTCAATCTTTATTAGTAGATGATTTATTCAGTTTTTTAGTGACTTGGGGAACATTTATTTTTCTTGGGGTTACGGCTGCAATCGTATATTCAATGATATTTAATCGTGCTGGTAAATACGATATTAGTGATGGTCCAGCTATAGAAGGTAATATTACTTTAGAAGTAGTTTGGACGGCAATTCCTTTTGTTTTAGTAATTTGGATTGGAACTTATAGTTATCAGATATATGACCAGATGTCGATTCTCGGTTCTACAGAAAGTGAAAATATATCTATGAAGATAAACCCGGAGGTTTCACCACCAATCAAAGACTCGGAAAAAATCGAAGTTATATCTAAACAATGGGCTTGGATTTTTAACTATCCCCAGCAAAATATAAGCAGCACCGAATTACATTTACCTGTCAATAAACCAGCTTATTTAACATTGCAATCAGAAGATGTTATCCACGGTTTTTATATTCCTGCATTCCGGGTAAAGCAAGACGTAATACCCGGTGAAATCATTAACTTTCAATTTACTCCCATTCTAGAAGGTAAATATAGACTCCGGGATTCTCAATATAGCGGAACCTACTTTGCAGCAATGCAGGCTGATGTAGTAGTTGAATCTCCAGAAAAATATCAAGAATGGCTAAAAGTTGCTCAAAACCAGGAACCATCTCCCGCATACAATCAAGCAATATCTGAGTATAACAGCAAATCTGATAAAGCAATCAACTCTAGCTGGGCAACAGTTAAACCAGCGGAACCTCCCGTTGTTAATTATCACAGTTAGCAAAAACTGAGAGGGGGAGAGGGGGAAGAGGGGGAAGAATAAATAATTATTATTAATTACTAATTACCCATTACCTATTATCAATTACCAAATCTAAATATGTTCTACGGACACACTTCGTTAACGTAAATCTAAAATCCAAAATCGTAAATCCAAAATCGAAATGACTAGTACTCAAAACAAAGAAAATGAAGTTGTTGAAGAACAACATCATGGGGGACATCATCATCCACCGACGACTTGGAAGACTTATTTTACTTTTAGTACCGACCACAAAGTAATAGGTATCCAATATATAGTCACAGCATTCGTATTTTTCCTGATTGGTGGTATTTTTGCGATGATTATCCGGGGTGAATTAATTACTCCTGAATCCGATTTGGTTGACCGTACCGTTTATAATGCCATGTTTACCATGCACGGTACGATAATGCTGTTTATGTGGACTTTTCCGGTGCTGGCTGGTTTAGCAAACTACCTCGTACCTCTGCAGATTGGAGCGCGAGATATGGCGTTTCCTCGTCTTAATGCTCTTGCTTTTTGGATGGTTCCAGTGTTTGGAATTATACTTATGGCTAGCTTCCTAGTTCCCGGTGGTCCCGCTCAATCTGGATGGTGGTCTTATCCACCGGTAAGTACCCAGAATGCAGCAGGTGTTTTGCTCAATGGACAATTCCTGTGGTTGATAGCTGTGGCACTATCGGGGGTATCTTCGATTTTAGGTGCGGTAAATATTGTCACTACAATTTTCCGTATGAGAGCGCCGGGAATGGGTTTCTTTAAAATGCCTGCTTACGTATGGGCGGTATTGAGCGCTCAGATGATTCAGCTGTTTGGATTGCCTGCACTGACTGCTGGTGCGGTAATGCTGATGTTTGATTTATCTGTAGGAACTAGTTTCTTCGACCCCGCAAAAGGTGGCGACCCAGTATTATATCAACACTTTTTCTGGTTTTATTCCCATCCTGCAGTTTACGTAATTATACTGCCAGTATTTGGAATTTTTTCCGAAGTATTTCCGGTTTACGCTCGCAAACCTTTATTTGGTTATAAAGTCATAGCGGTTTCATCGCTGATTATCACCGGATTAAGCGCTATGGTTTGGGTTCACCACATGTTTGCTAGTGGAACCCCCGGTTGGATGCGGATGCTGTTCATGTTCTCGACAATGTTAATTTCCGTACCTACTGGAATCAAAGTATTTGCTTGGGTAGGGACAATTTGGGGAGGAAAATTACGTTTAGACACACCAATGTTATTTGCGTTGGGTGGATTGGTGATGTTCGTATTTTCTGGAATTACGGGTATCATGCTCGCAGCGGTTCCCGTTGACATTCACGTTAACAATACTTACTTCGTAGTCGGTCACTTCCACTATGTAATTTATGGTGCAACAGTAATGGGTGTTTATGCGGCACTATACCATTGGTTCCCCAAGATGACAGGAAGAATGTATTACGAAGGTTTGGGTAAATTGCACTTTTGGTTGACCTTTATTGGTGCAAACCTCAACTTCTTTCCCATGCATCCTTTAGGACTGCAAGGAATGCCCAGACGAGTCGCTTCTTACGACCCAGAATTTGCTTTTTGGAATGTAATTGCGAGTATTGGTGGATTTTTATTGGGAATGTCCACGTTACCGTTTTTACTTAATGTCATCAGTTCTTGGGCTGACGGTAAAAAAGCACCAGATAATCCCTGGAGAGCAATTGGTTTGGAATGGTTGGTTTCTTCACCACCACCAGTAGAAAACTTTGAAAAACAACTTCCGATTGTTGTAGAAGAACCCTATGGTTACGGGAAGTCAACACCGGAGAAGTTAGTCGCTAATCCTTCGGAGCTTAATTAGAGAGGGGGTAGAGGGGGAAGAGTGGGGAGAGGGGGAAGAATTTATTATTCCTAACTTTTAACTTCTAACTCCTAACTCCTAACTATTTTCAATTACCAATTACCAAATTATTATGAGTACTACAGACGGTCAAGCAATGCAATTAGAAGATGAGAATTCTTTGAAGCAATTGGAGTTAGAGAATTCTGAAAATATAGTCGAACACGAGCATGATGAAGAAGCCAATAGTATGTTCGGTTTCGTTGCTTTTCTGCTATCGGAAAGCGTAATTTTCTTAAGCTTTTTTGCTGGATATATTGTTTACAAAACAACAACTGTTGATTGGCTACCACCAGGGGTTGAAGGATTAGAAGTTAAAGAACCAGCAATAAATACAGTCATTCTTGTTTCCAGTAGTTTCGTAATTTATTTTGCGGAAAGATTTTTAAAGAAAGATAATCTTTGGGGTTTTCGCTTCTTTTGGCTGTTAACAATGCTGATGGGAAGTTATTTTCTCTACGGTCAAGCTATTGAATGGAATGGTTTAGAATTTGGCTTTACCTCGGGAACGTTTGGTGGGATGTTTTACTTATTAACAGGATTCCACGGTTTACACGTTTTTAGCGGTGTATTATTGCAATCAATAATGTTGATTCGTTCTTTCATTCCCGGTAATTATAAAAACGGTCATTATGGAGTTGACGCAACTTCTTTATTTTGGCACTTTGTTGATGTAATTTGGATTGTTTTGTTTCTACTGCTTTATGTTTGGCAATAATTATCACGGATTAGATGGATTTCACTGATTTCACTGATTTTATTACCAATTACCAATTACCAATTACCAACTAACAACTATCAACTATCAACTATCAACTATC
>JBCBHT010000369.1:0-6347 GCA_038525335.1 Cyanobacteria bacterium J06621_15
TTTTATTAATCATAACCAGTACCATCTCTATGAGTGAAAACAATAGATTCCCCATCATCTCCAGGTTTTGCAATTAAATCCTCATCCGGATAAATTACAGTATCATTAGGTGTTCTATCTCCGACTTCCAAATAAACTGCATCTTGTTGGGAACGGTTTACTAAATGATGTCCATTTGCTTCATTTTTAGGAAATCCAGCAGCCATTCCCGGTGTTAAAATTTCTTCCCCAGCATCAGTTATTAATGTCAGTTCACCTTCTACAATATAAATAAACTCATCTTGGCTTGAATGCCAATGTCTTAAAGCAGAAGCACTTCCAGGAGTTAATTTAACAAGATTTACACCAAAGTTTGTTAAACCAGCAAAATTTCCCAAACGCTGACGAAACCTTCCAGCAACTATTGATTTAAATTCATCGGGATAATCTGTACTATTTTGAATCGGAACTTCTTCAGGATTAATTATCATCAGTTGTTCACCCGGAGGGTGTGGATCATCAATGAACAGTGAACAGTGAACAGTGAATAAGCTTTTATTACTTCTTACTCTTTACTCTTTACTCTTTACTCATTACTTCTTACTTACTACTTACTACTTCTTACTTTCTATTCAAATAATAGTGCCATAAGATTCTAGCAGCGATTGCTCTCCAAGGTCGCCAGTCTTCGGCTATGATTTCTAATTCTTCTGGTGTGGGACGGGTTTCTAGTTTTTTCAGCTTTTGATATGCGAGAATTACTCCCAAATCTCCTTTAGGAAAAGCATCGGGACGCTGTAAGGACATCAGCAAATATATATCAACTGTCCAATCCCCGATTCCTTTGATGGGTTTGAGTTGATTCCTGATTGTTGTGTCGTCAGCAACAGCTAATTCTTCTAAATCTAAATCACCACGACGAATTGCGATCGCTAATTCTCTAATGTAAGTTGTTTTTTGACGACTGATTCCACAAGCTTTTAATTCAATATCATCAAATTCCAGCAATTTCTTCGGTGTCAAAGGTACGACTGTTTCACACAAACGCTTCATGGTAGCACTTGCAGAGCTTACGGAAACCTGCTGTCCTAAAATAGTCCGTACCAACCCTGAAAAACCCGCATCTTCTTCCCATTTCGCTGGACTACCCCATTTCTTTAATATCTGTGCAAAATCCTGGTCTTTATCAGCAAGTTCTTTTAAACCTTGGTTAAAAGTTTCTTCTGTAAGTGGTTGTTGTAAGTTCATTTTTTAGAAATTGGTAATTGGTAATTGATAATCGGTAATTGTGAATAGAAAAATTACGTTATCTTCCCCCTCTTCCTATTCCTTCCCAGTAAATACCGAAGTGATTTGTTTTTTCTGAATTCAGGGAATACTATGAAGTTTAAGCCTACTTTTTTCTAAATTTCATAATATACAAATGAAAAACATCATTAAAACTTTTGCTGCTACGATTACCATATCTCTAGCCTTTAGCAACACGGTACAAGCTAGAACAATTACTAGCATTAGTCCTCCAGAGGGTGCGGGTCAAGGGGATATATTCTGTACTGAGGTGCAAACTATCGTGAATACCTCTTTCCCTAATAGCGATGGAAATCAAATCAACAATTTTCCTGGTTTATCCTGTACTCCTCCAACCTTTCGCAAAATAGCTCCCATTGACACGAAATTATTTGTTGAAGCTTCTGGTGGAACTACAGAATATTTATTTAATGAGAAAGTAGTAAATAGTACAGGTAAAAATTGGGGTGGCTTTAATTTTCAAATTGGTTTTAAACCCAATAGTCCCTTTGGTGAAGATAGCTTTGCATCCCCTGCGGCAATTTTATTACCCAGCGGTACAGCGCTTCCAACATTTGCATCTGATACTCAACCTACTTCCTCGGAATTTTCCCAAGTTAAATCTGACGGTTCTTTTAGTCTAAACTGGTCTGGAGGTAATGTAGCACCTGGTGAAAGCGTTGATTTCAGCTTTTCTATCGCTGTTCCCGACGATTTAGAAGCAAACGATTTCTATAATTCCTTTACAATTCGTCAACTTCCCGTTGCTTCTATAAAGAATGATGATAGTAAATCTGTTCCCGAACCAAGTTTGATGTTTGGTTTATTAAGTTTATTGGGTTTTGGTTTGATAAAGGCTAGAAAAGGTTAGAGATTAGAGGTCAAAGGTTAAAGATTATACTCTAAACGGATTAATTATTGTAGGTTGGGTTGAGGTACGAAACCCAACAAAAACCTACTTACTGTTGGGTTTCACTTCGTTCAACCCAACCTACGAAAAGTTAAGTTTTTAGCCGTTGGAAGTATAGGAGTTAGGAATTATTTATATAGTCCCATGCCCAATGCTCAATTTCCAATCCCCAATCCTTTAGTGTAAAAACTGCTTATCTTCTTACTGAATCTGTTCTAAAATGCAACAACTATAACTATGGGAACGCTTTTTCTGTCATAAATCATATGAAACGTCGAGAAATTATCAAGAAAGCTGCGATTACGACTGCTACTGCTGCGACTATTGTTTCTTGTAGTAGCGGTGGTAATACAACTGCTTCAGGCACAAGTTTACCAACAGTCCGCTGGAAAATGGCGACTAGTTGGCCAAAGTCTTTAATAATTTATAGCGGTCCGGAGACGATTGCGAAACGGGTCAGTGAAATGACTGACGGACGTTTTACTATTACTCCTTTTCCTGCTGGAGATTTAGCGGGTGCTACTGAGGTTCTTGACGCAGTACAAACCGGTTCGATACAGTGCGGACATACGGCTAGTTATTTTTATATTGGTAAGAGTCCTGCTTTGGCTTTTGCTACTTCCGTACCTTTTGGTTTGACTCCACAGCAGCAAAATGCTTGGTTATATCATGGTGATGGACAAAAAGCGATACAGGAAATTTACGATAAATTTAATATTGTTTATTTTCCTGCTGGTAATAGCGGAACTCAAATGGGAGGATGGTTTAAGCGCGAAATTAATTCTGTTGCCGATTTGAAAGGCTTAAAAATGCGGATTCCCGGATTGGGTGGGAAAGTAATGGCTCGTTTGGGTGTTAACGTTCAGGTATTACCCGGAGGAGAAATTTTTCTAGCTTTAGAAAGGGGTGCAATTGACGCAGCGGAATGGATTGGACCTTACGATGACCAAATACTGGGTTTAAATAAAGCTGCGAACTTTTACTATTATCCCGGTTGGTGGGAACCTGGTTCAACTTTGGATGTTTTAGTTAATCGCAGTGCTTGGGAAAAATTACCGGAAGAATACAAGCAAATCTTTAAAACTGCTGCTTATGAAGCAAATATGGATATGCTTGCGAGATATGAAGCTTTGAACGGGGAAGCTTTAACTAAGTTAACTCAAAATGGTACTAAATTAGTTGCTTATAGCGACGAAATTTTACAAGCAGCGCAAAAAGCTACTGTTGAAGAATTAGAAGCTAGCGCTAGTAAAGATGCAACCTTTAAAAAAGTTTATGAGCAGTGGAAAGGTTTTAGAGACAAGCTTTATAACTGGAATCGCGTTAATGAATATAGTTTTGCCAATTTTGTGACTAAGGAATAGGTAATTGGTAATTGGTAATGGGTAATGTAGAGACGTTATATATAACGTCTCCTAACAGTTTCGATGAAAATTAACCAGTTAAAATAATTGAATTGACTGCTGGTGCGTTCAATTAATTTCAACTGGTTTGTTTGTTCCGTAAGGTAGGGAGACGTAGCACTGCTACGTCTCTACATTATTGCTAGGTTCTGATTATACGGAACCGGCTAAGTAATTCTGCTGTACTTCGCTTGCACCGAAGGCTTGATTGTATACTGCAAACTGGTCTAAACTTCCCAACCAAGCACGACCTCCAGCAAGTTCATCACCTAAACCAAGACGATAACTGTCATCCCAGTTTGAGAAATCACCACCGATGCTTTCGGTCGCTACTAGCTGACTATCAATATAGAGCGAAGTATTCCCATCTGAGGAACGGGTGTAGACGATATGGGTAAGTTCTGTATCTAGCAATCCTCCTTCGGAAGAGACTGTAGTTCCTACTCCATTATCTCCTGTGAAAGTAGTACGCAGACGGACGTTGTAGTCATCTCCTGCTTGACCCAAGGTAAAGTTACGGTTTGCAACGTCGCTTGAAAGGGTAGCAATTCTCGCTGGTCCATTTTGACTTCTATTCCCTGGAGTCAACCAAGCTTCCATGGTAATTTCTTGGGTTGCGGTAATTCCATCAATTAATTTATCTGCTGGTTCTAACGAAGCAATTAAGCTAGGAGAATTAATGTTGAGTACTCCGTCTCCCCAAGTTACTCCAGTTAAATTGTCTATTTCTAGATTTAAAGCTGTTCCAACTCCGGATACATCAAAAACCGTATCACCGCTACCTTCATTAAAGTTGTAAAGAGCAAGCAATCCTTCATCAACTCTATCGCTAGGGTTTGAACTCGATTCGTTAACAGTTACGGTAACTTGTGCTGTGGTAACTTCATTTCCATCGCTGATTTGATAATTAAAACTGTCAACTCCAGTGAAGTCTGCTTCTGGAGTATAGATAATTTTATTATCAACAATTGCTGTAGTTCCATTATTTCCAGGGTCAGCGGAAACAACAGTTAAATTATCTCCATCTACATCACTGTCATTTGCTAAAACATCTATATTTACTTGGGTGTCTTCATTGGTAGTGATGCTGTCATCGGCTGCCACTGGTATGTTATTTACAGGATTGGGAGGATTAGGGGGAGATTGAGAATTGTCAGAACCAGCGAGAAAATTCTGCGCGACTTCACTTGCATCAAAGGCTTGATTATATACTGCAAACAGGTCTAAACTCCCCAACCAAGAACGACCTCCACCGAATTCGTCACCTAAACCAAAACGATAATTTTCGTTCCAGTTGGATAAATTTCCTCCAATGGTTTCGCTAGCAACTAACTGATTATTTACATATAGAGAAGCATCACCATCAGCTTCACGAGTGTAGATAACGTGAGTCAGTTCTGTTTCGAGCAATCCTCCGTTAGAAGAAACGCTAGCTTCTACCCCATTATTACCAGTAGTAGTAGTACGAAAACGGACGTTGTAATCATCTCCAGCTTGACCAAAAGTAAAGTTACGATTTGACGTATTACCTGAAAGTGTCGCAATTCTCGCTGGTCCGTCTTGAGTTCTATTAGAAGGAGTTAACCAAGCTTCAAGGGTTACTTCTTGAGTTGTGGTAATTCCGTCTATCAACTTATCTGCTGCTTGAACCGAAGCAATTAAACTCGGAGAATTTAAATTGAGGATTCCATTCCCCCAGGTTGTTGTATTCGGATTATTGATTTCTAGATTTAAAGCTGTTCCCACTCCAGAAACATCAAATACTGTATCACCGCTACCTTCATTAAAGTTGTACAGAGCGAGCAATCCTTGGGAAACTCTATCACTAGAGTTTGAACCAGATTCGGTAACGGTTACACTGACTTGTGCTGTGGTAACTTCATTTCCATCGCTGGTTTCATAGCTGAAGCTGTCAACTCCAGTAAAGTTTGCTTGAGGAGTATAAATAATTTGATTATCAACAATTGCTGTCGTCCCATTATTTCCAGAGTTAACAGAAACAACAGTTAAGTTATCTCCATCCACATCGCTATCATTACCCAAAACATTAATACTTACTCCTGTTTCTTGAGTGGTAGTAGCACTATCGTTTTGAGCAACGGGAATATCATTTACGGGAGCAACATTAACTGTAACCGTTGCGGTATCGCTTCCCCCATTACCATCGTTGATTTCGTAACTGAAACTATCTACTCCATTGAAATTACTATTAGGAGTGTAGACAATTTGATTATTGATAATTGCTGTAGTTCCATTACTTCCAGAACCAACCGAGCTAATAGTTAAATCATCTCCATCCCCATCACTGTCATTTGCCAAAACATCTATAGTCACCGCTGTATCTTCATCGGTTGTAGCGCTGTCATTGGCAATTACGGGTATATCATTAAACTCAGTTATATTAACGCTAACTGTTGCAGTATCAGTTCCTCCATTACCATCATCTATCTGATAAGTGAAGGTATCTGTACCGGTAAAATCTGAGTTGGGAGTGTAGAAAAGATTGTTTTGACTAATATTTAAGGTTCCATTAGCCGGTAAATTTCCAATACTAACTGCTAGTGTATCCCCATCACTATCGCTATCGTTTGCTAAAACGTTGAGTTGATTATTAGCAGTATTTTCACTTATAGAAAAAGTGTCATTATTGGCGACTGGAAATGTATTAGTGGGAACGGGAGGTGAATAATCCCCAGAATCATCAGAACCAGCAAAGAAATTCTGCGCGACTTCACTTGCATCAAAGGCTTGATTGTATACTGCAAACA
>JBCBHT010000370.1:0-6326 GCA_038525335.1 Cyanobacteria bacterium J06621_15
CTACTCTAACACCTTGTCTTGCTCTTTGAGCTTGTGCTGGATTTACATTAACTGCTAATTGTCCGACGCTACCAAATAATAAAATAGAAGCAATTGATAAACCGGCTAATTTATTGAATTTCATTGTTGTTTCCTCTCTTGATTTCAGTTAAGTTGTTTTCCTTTGTTAATTACTAATATGAGGGATGAAGCTGAGATAGTAATTATTGATAACTGAGGAAACACTAAGAGTTATCTGAGAAAACTGAGAATTAATTCTTTTTTTTGGTAGAAGATTATCTATAGCAGTTTTCAGTTGGATGAAATACACCCCTCTCCTTAATAAGGAGAGGGGATGGGGGTGAGGTCTATCAGCGGTGTATTCCACTCAACCGAAAAGCGCTATATAAAAACTGTAGATGTTGGGTTATGTCCCTTCGGGACACGCTACGCTAACGTTCCTCAACCCAACCTACGAAAATAACGGGACAGATTAATGTTTGATTGCATTAATTCTAACGGCTTCGGTTTTCTTCGTTACGTTAGGAGACGTAGCACTGCTACGTCTCTACACTAGTCAAAATTAATGAAATGAATTACTACTGTTCTTTCTTATTAATTCTGATAGCTTGTTTCACAGTCATATTTATATGACTTTTGCTATGAGACAGGGGTTTTGAACCCCTGGTGGATTGGATACACACCTTGCAAGATTAATGTGGTCGAATAGTATTCACCGAATTATAAATGCTTCGTAGTAAACCCTTGGCGCCAAAGCGCAACTACAAACCTTTAGCTTGACGAAACTCGGTGACAACATCTCTAATTTTGCGTAATTCACCTTCAACTTGATAATTAAGTTGTTGCATTTCATCAGCGTTTAAAATTCCAGCAAGTTGAGATAAAGGTTTTTCTAGCTGGGGATATTTTTCTAAAGTTTCTTTACGGACAATCGGTGCAGCTTCATAAGGGGGAAAATAACTTTTATCATCTTCTAATATCACCAAACCCAAACGAGCAATTTGTCCGTCGGTGGAGTTATTGACTACTATATCTACTAAGTCTTGAGTCAATGCTCGATATATTAAACCCAAATCCATACTTTTGGGTCTTCCTTGAAATTGCAAATCGTAAGTTTTAATTAATCCCGGTAAACCATCTTCTCTTTCTGCAAATTCATACCCGATACCAATATCCCATTCAGGTGCATACTTAACAGCTTCAGAAACAGTTTTAATATTATATTTCTTAGCAGTTTCACCGCGAACTATCACCGCATAAGTATTTTCAAAACCCAACGGTTCTGTCACCTCTAAATTAAACTGTTTATCGTAAGATTTTTTGACCAAATCGTAAACCTTTCTGGGGTCATCAATAACGCTTTCTTTCAAAACTGCCGTCAAAGCCGTTCCAGTATATTCTATATAGGAATCAATATTTCCAGCCACAAGAGCTTCATGACAAAGTTTAGTACCTTGTAAAGTTCTCCGGTCAACTTTTAAATCGCTAGTTGCTTCAATTTGCTGTGCTAAAAGTTCCGCTAAAATATCCTGTTCCGTAAAACCTTTAGATGCAACAATAATATCACTGTTACCACCACCAACAGAAGTAACATTACAGCTTGCAATTCCCAAACTCAAACACAGAAAAACCGCAAATAGCGTCAGAAATTTTTTCATAATAGTTAGTTGTTAGTTGTTAGTGGTTAGTGGTTAGTGGTTAGTAGTTAGTAGTTAGTAGTTAGTAGAAGAATTAAGGATTGAAGTTAGTAATTATCTACCCCCTCTACCCCCTCTTCCCCCTCTTCCCCCTCTCTCACTTATAAGCTTGTTGACAAAACTAAGATTGTTGTAAGACCCCTCTCCCCCTCTCTCACTAACTCTTCCCCTTAGTCAAAGCACGCTCCAACGCTCCAATTCCTAAATCTGCAATTAAAGCCATAAATGCAGCAGGAACCGCACCAGCTAAAATTAATTGGTTATTTACTAAAGCAATTCCCCGGAAAATAAATACTCCCAAACCACCAGCACCAATCGCTGCTGCAATAGTTGCAATTCCAATACCAATTACTATTGCAACTCGTACACCTGCCAAAATCACACCTAACGCTAAGGGAATTTCTACCTGAAACAACAATTCCCTATCCGTCATTCCCATTCCCCGTCCAGCTTCGCGAATCGCTGGATTTACATTAGTAATACCAGTGTAAGTATTTCTTATTATTGGCAGAAAAGCATATAGAATAAGCGAAAAAATCGCCGGAACCGGACCAATTCCGCCAATAATCGGAACGGGGATTAGTAAACCCAACAAAGCTAAACTAGGAATAGTCTGGAGAATATTCGCAACACCTAAAATCGGTTGACGTAGAGTTTTATTGCGAGTAATTAAGACTCCTAACGGAATACCTATCAACGTTGCAATACCAATTGCAATAATTACTAACACCAAATGTTCTCTACTGCGCTCAATAATTTCCGGACCGTATTTAATTAAGAAGAAATCGTTCATATTGATAAATAATATAGGGAATAGGGCATAGCGGAAAATGCGGTCTTGGGGTCTCCCCAAGTGGAGCAATTTTCCAAGAGAGGGCATAGAGCATAGGGAATTGATTAAAAATATAAATTCCTAACTCATAACTCCTAACTCCTAACTAACCTTTGACCTTTGACCTTTGACCTTTAACCTTTGACCTTTAACCTTTTAAATGGCTTCCAAACAATTGAGGAAAGCAACCGCTTCGGGATGGGTTGTAGTTTTAAATTCCTCTGGTGTTCCAAGAAATACCAGTTCTCCCCCGTACATTAAACCAATTCTTGTCGCTAAAACAAAGGCTTCTTGAATATCGTGGGTTACGAAAACAACGGTTTTACCTAATTCCTGCTGTAATCGCTTAAATTCCTGCTGGAGTTCTAATCTTGTAATTGGGTCTAATGCACCAAAAGGTTCATCCATTAATAATACCGGAGGGTCGGCAGCTAATGCTCTCGCTACACCTACACGCTGTCTTTGTCCACCGGAAAGTTGGTGGGGATATCTCGAAGCAAATTGTCCCGGTTCTAAACCTACTAGTTTCAACAATTCAAAAGCTCGTGATTTGATTTGTTTTGCGTTCCAACCTTCCAATGAAGGAACTAAACCTACGTTACGCTCGATTGTAAAATGAGGAAACAATCCTGTTTCTTGAATTACATAACCAATTTTGCGTCTGAGCTTGATTTCATCCCATTCAGTTGTAGATTTTCCATCAAATACCACTTGACCTTCCGTCGGACGATACAAGCGGTTAATCAGCTTCATCGTAGTACTTTTACCACTACCACTACGTCCTAAGAGTATTAATGCTTCTCCTCTACGAATTTGAAAATTAAGATTGGATACTAGGGGACGTTGATTGATACTGAGAGTAACATTACGGAACTCTACAGCGTATTCATTTGTTTGTGACATGGATAATTTAACTCTTTCGGCTTATTTTAGCTGAACGTAAGCTTAATGTACTTCATTAATGTCAAAAATGGCTTATTTTAACTGAACGTAAGCTTAATCTACTTCATTAATCTTAAGAATGTAGGTTTACAGCAAAATTAATTAGCGAGAGAAGATAGAGGGGGAAGATTGAGGGAGAGAGAGGGAGGGAGGGAAAGAGGGAGGGAAGGAAATTAATAATTAATAACTGTTCGCTGTTCGCTGCTGACTGCTTTAAATATCTTTACTTTTTGGTTTAATAGGCAATATAAAATTTCCAGAAAATTTAATAAAGTCTCTGTTTATTATAGCTACTTTATGCATTTTAAAATTATTTTTATAAATCTATTTTTAAGTGAAAAACTATTCGCTTTGACTACAAAATAATGCCAAATTGGCAAGACAAAACAATCTGAATAATGATGGAATCTAAATGTAATAGAGTATGACAAACTGTCCTAATTTACAGGTACATATAAATGTTTACAAATCTACATTTTTCATTATTTAAAGTTAAATAAAGTTATTATTTTTGGTTTATTAAATCACATTGTTGATTGCTTAACTAATTTTCGATTAGTAGTAAATAAATCAAGATTGGTATTTGTGTAAATCTAGTTCAATTAAGTATAAAAATCTTAATTATTAATACACAAAACCGCTTTTTAATTGAAACAATCAACTTTAACTAAATGTAAAGGTGCTAGATACAACATTTATATGCTACCGGCGACAATTAGAGGCAGAATACAGCTTAAATATAAAACTCTAGTTACTTTATTATTTTGATTGGTTTTAGCAATCAATTGTCTACCGCGTTTAAGAGATACCGCGATTTTTTGTGATAGCAGAAAATAAAGGGTTGTTGAATAAACGTTTGTAAAAAGGAATCTCTAAAAATGCCTTGGGAAGTATCATCTACCTGTCCGATTAATCCCGTCCATGCAGCTTTGTTACGCACGGGTAAAGTTTTATTTTTTACTGGTTCTGGTAATAATCCAAACAACATTCCAAATGCTAACAAAGGTTCGGCTTTGTTCAATGTACAAACCGGTACCTTCACACGACCAGAAATTCCTAAAGATGATAATGGAAATCCTATCGATATATTTTGTGCTGGACAAGCATTCCGACCTGCGGGAAACCTTTTAGTTGCTGGTGGAACTAAAAGATATGACCCATTTTTCGGTGAAGTAGCAGCATTTTTCTTTAGTCCTACCAGCGAGAAATGGTCAAAAAGACAGTCGATGAATGGAGGTCGTTGGTATCCAACTCTGGTTAGTTTGGGTAACGGACAAACTTTTGCGCTGTCGGGTCTGAATGAAACGGGAAATCTCAACAGATTTGCAGAACTTTATTCTTACAAACTGGGTTGGAGGACTTTCACTAACCAGACAAGTGCTTTTGAGCAATACGCTCACGTATATCTGTTAGATAACGGAAAACTTTTTTATGCAGGGGCACAATTGGGTGGTAACAGAGGAGTTTCACCACGGATTATAACTATACCTAATAACTTCTCTGACTCAATCGGAGAGCAACCTGTAGGAGGATTACAGGAATCTGGTAGAGGTAATCAAGCAGCGAGCGTTTTGCTACCCCCAGCCCAAGACCAAAGAGTCATGATAGCTGGTGGTGGTGGTGGTGGAACAACAGCCAGAGTTAACATTGTCGATTTAAAATCAAGCAATCCCAGCTATCAGCCAGCAGCTTCTTTAAATAATCCTCGGATGCATCATAATGCAGTGATATTACCTAATCGCACTGTATTTGTTTGTAATGGTAGTGGTGGTAATGAAGATATAGGAAAATCAGACTTACCGGCAGAGATTTACGACCCAGCCACAGATACTTGGACAGAAGTAGAAGACCCAAGCATCAATGGTCGCGTTTACCATTCAGTAGCGTTATTGTTACCCGATGGTAGAGTTCTCACAGCAGGAGGAAATCCTTTCCGTGGTTCCTATGAAGGTCGTATTGAAATTTACGCACCAGACTATGTTGCAGCCAACCGACCGGTAATTAATCAGTCTCCTAATAAGGTGAAATGGGGAAATTCATTTACCATCGAGACTCCCCAAGCTGGGGATATTAAATGGGTGAATATAATCAGACCGATGGCAACTACCCACGGTTTAGAGAACGAACAGAGACTAGTAGATGTACCGATTAATTCGGCTACAGGAAACTCTCTCACAGTCGATTTAACTTCTAATCGTAACCTCGCTCCTCCCGGATGGTACATGCTGACAATTGTTGACAACAACAATGTACCCTCGGTTGCGAAGTGGATATCGATTAGGTAGTGAGTAGTAAGTAGTAAGTAGCGAGTAGCGAGTAATGAGTAATGAGTAGCGAGAAAGAAAATTTAAATTAATTAACTCATAACTCCTAACTCCTAACTCCTAACTCTCAATCCAAAATCTAAAATCTAAAATCCAAATCACTGGAGAAAAATATGGAATTAATTTCGCGAAGACGTTTTGGTCAAATTGCGATTGCGTCTGGTGCTTTTGTCGCAATTAGCGGTTTAATAGGTAAATCTATTGCTCAAACTCCGGGAGTAGTTATTTTAGGTGTAATTCCTGGTACGGTTAGTAGCGATAGCTCAAACACGGTTGATTCAGATGACGTGATTGATTCGGAAGCTGAAGAAAATTCTGTTGTAGAAGACGATTCTAATGCTAAAAAACCTGTTGTGGTTCAGTCTTACAATGTTTCTACCGGTGAGACTAAAACTGTAACTACAACACAACCAATTCTGGAATAGGGTGAATTAATAAGTGGTTTTGCAGCTTCTAGTTCGGGTGAACTGGTAGTATCTACTAGTCCTATCGCTGCTGAGAAAAATACTTCTAATCGTCTGGTAACTGTCA
>JBCBHT010000371.1:0-6279 GCA_038525335.1 Cyanobacteria bacterium J06621_15
AGTAATAAGTAAGAAGTAAGAAGTAAGAAGTAAGAAGTAATAAGTAATGAGTAATAAGTAATAAGTAATGAGTAATAAGTAACAAGTAATTTTCCCATTTGTTGATAAAGAAACCTAATTATCAAAACTTTAACCTTTGACCTTTGACCTTTAACCTCTAATCTTTGACCTTTGACCTCTAACCTCTAACCTCAACCCAGCGCTATATATCCTTTCTCATAGAAATGTAAAAATAATTTTTTCACCTATTCACAACTCAAGCACAATGCAAAAAACAAACAATTCCTCAACGTCTGGAAATAAAGATACAAATATTTCCAATACTCAAACTAAAAAAACTCATACAAATTCTTCTGATTCTCCAGGATTTAAACCAGCAGCAGTTTGGGAAGCACCATATGCAGAAGAATTTGGTCTTTGTATGGAAGTTACTGCTTACGTTCATCAATTGGATTAATTATTAATTAACCTCAACTCGGGTTAAGAGATTCACTATTAATAAGTAGCAAGTAGCAAGTCAAGAGCAAAAATACAGCTTTCCGAAGCCGAGATTATCCATATTCTTTACAATTTTACTAACGAAAAAATATCCCGAATAATGGTTAATTACTAATTAGTAGCTAAGTAAATTAGCACAAATAAACCAAGTTTTTCTATCTTACTACTTGCTACTTACTACTTACTATTTACTACTCAATTAAATCAATGCTTGTACGAATTCTTGGTTCTGCTGCTGGAGGGGGATTTCCTCAATGGAACTGCAATTGTCCCGGTTGTCAATCTGTCCGTGAGGGTAAAAATGGCTTGCATCAACGCACTCAATCATCTCTTGCGGTTCGCGGAACTAAGGGTTCTTGGTATTTGATAAATGCATCCCCCGATGTACGTCAACAACTCGAACGATTGCGAGATAAGAAACCGACTTCAATTCGTTCTAATCCCATCGCTGGAGTTTTATTAACCGATGCAGAAATTGACCATACCGCAGGATTAATGATTCTCAGAGAATCTGCTGAACCTCTGGATATTTATGGAACTAAATCTGTACGTAAAGCTTTAACCGACGGATTTTCTATTCTTCGCGTTCTTAAAAATTATTGTGGAGTTGTTTGGTCTAATATTGAACCAGGTTCTACAGTAGATTTAAATAGTAACAATAATAGTAATGATGGCTCAAGTTTAGAAATAGAGGTGTTTTCACTCAAGAGTAAACCGCCAAAATATATGCGTTCGGATTCTACCGTTGATGAAAATTATGATGGCTCAGTCGTTGGGTTTACCTTTTGCGATCGCATTAGTGGAGGTGTTGTAACATATGCTCCAGCAGTTTCGGAATTAAACGATGATTTATTGAAGCGATTAGATAAAAGCGATTGTATTCTAGTAGACGGAACATTTTGGCAAAACGATGAGCTAATAACATTAGAATCCTCAACCCGTACATCTCTTCAAATGGGTCATTTACCGCTTTCGGGAGATAACGGAAGCTTAAATCATCTTGCCAAACTTTCCTCGAAGCGAAAGATTTTTACTCACATTAACAATAGCAATCCCATTCTTATCGCTGATTCAGCAGAACGCAAAATAGTTGAAGCAGCAGGTATGGAAGTTGCTGATGATGGTTTAACAATTGAGTTGTAGTTGATGAGCCACAAACTTCGTTTGAATATCTAATTATCTTTGAGGAAGAAAGCATAATGCAATTACTTAACCCCGAACTTAAAAAACCTTGGACAAAACAAGAATTTGAATCCGTACTTTATTCCCAAAAATCCCGCTATCACCATCTACATCCCTTTCACCAAAGAATGAACCAGGGATTATTAACAAAAACAGAAATCCGAAACTGGGTAGCGAATCGTTTTTATTATCAAAAGAATATTCCCCTCAAAGATGCAGCTATATTAGCTAATTGTCCCGATAGAGAAGTTAGACGTGAATGGATTGAGCGGATTATAGACCATGATGGACGCTCGGGAGATGAAGGTGGTATTGAAGCTTGGATTCAACTAGGTAAAAGTGTCGGATTATCGCGTTCGGAACTACTCGATGAACGTCATGTATTACCCGGTGTTCGTTATGCAGTAGATGCTTATGTCAATTTCTGTCGCAATCAGTTGTGGATTATCGCGATTGCTGCATCATTAACAGAGTTATTTGGTCCTGGTGCAATTGAGGTTAGATTAGCAGCATTAGAAAAACATTATGATTGGATAGACCCCACAGGATTTGAATATTTTCGAGTTAGATTGAAAAAAGCACCGAGAGACGCTAAATATGCGCTGAATCTGGTTTTACAACACTGTACGACTCGCGATAGTCAAGAGCAAGCGGTTCAAGCATTAGCTTTTAAATGCGATTTACTATGGACTCAGTTAGATGCAATTGATAAGGGTGATACTCGTCGGGGATAAGTAAGAAGTAAAAAGTAAAAAGTAAGAAGTAATTGGTAAACTCTTAAAAATCTGGTTGATAATGCAAGAAATTAAAACTTCTCAAACTCTTGATTATTTAACTTTTGCTCCCGGTGTACGGTTACATTGGAGCGAAGTCAGACAGCAATATTGGCTTTTATTTCCCGAAGCTGCACTTGCTTTAAATTCCACAGCAGCAGCCATACTTGCTGAATGTGACGGAAATTATTCTCTAGATGAAATTGTAAAAGTATTAAAGCAGCAATATTGTGATGTTAAGGTGAACGATGTAGAAAATTTATTGCTATCAGTAGTCAAACGAGGATTGTTAAAGTAATTGTAGGTTGGGTTGAACGAAGAGAAACCCAACGCTGATAACTGATAACTGATAACTGATGACTGATAATAGACCGTTAACGCTAATCGCAGAACTAACCTACCGCTGTCCGCTTCGATGTCCTTATTGTTCTAATCCGGTTAATTATAATCAAAGTAATTATCGTCAGGAATTAGCTACCGAATATTGGCTAAATGCAATCCGTCAAGCTGCAAAACTAGGAATTTTACAGCTTGGTTTTACCGGAGGTGAACCACTTCTGAGAAAAGATTTAGAAGTGATGGTGGAAACAGCAGCATCTACAGGAATTTATACGAGTTTAATTACATCAGGGACAACTTTAACGACCGAACGAGCAGCTAAATTAAAAGATTGTGGATTAGACCACGTACAAATTAGTATTCAAGATAGTCAAGCTGAAAAATCTGATTATATTGCAGGAATTACTTCCTTTGAACAAAAATTGAACGCTGCGAGACTGGCGAAAAAATTAGGATTTCCCTTAACTATCAATGTTGTATTGCATCGCCATAATTTAGATAGAATTGCAGAAATTTTGGAATTATGTAAAACATTAGAAGCAGATAGAGTTGAATTAGCTAATACTCAATATTATGGTTGGGCATTGAAAAATCGCACTTCATTATTACCAACATCCGCTCAATTAGAGAAAGCTAAAAAAGCAACTGCAACTGCTGTTGAAAAACAATATTTTCCTATGGGTTTAGTTTATGTACTCCCCGATTACTACGAACAATATCCCAAGCCTTGCATGGGTGGATGGGGACAGAAAACGATGGTAATCTCTCCTTCGGGTGATGTATTACCCTGTCAAGTAGCTACAAGTATTCCTGAATTGAATTTCGCAAATATTAGCGAACAAACTTTAGAGTGGATTTGGTTTGAATCCGAAGCATTTAAACGTTTTCGCGGTACAGATTGGATGGATGAACCCTGTCGTAGCTGTTCTCGTAAAAATATCGATTTTGGTGGTTGTCGCTGTCAAGCTTTTTTACTTACCGGAAAATCCAACGCTACCGACCCAGTTTGTCATTTATCACCACAACATAATCTGATTGATGAAGTTCGAGAAAAACAAAATTCAAATTATTCTCAGTTTACATATCGTTCAATTTGAGTAGGTCAACTTGAAATTAATAATTTCTAGTATTTTCAATCAAAAAAATTATTCATATAATCTCTAATAATTTCCTTACACGATAACGATTAAATATTCCGATACAAAAATCTTTACCTATCTAAATCTTTCGCAATGTTTCTGATTCTTATTGATGCTATTATCAATAGTCCAACAGCATTATAGGAGTTACAGTGTGTAATATACTATTTGTAGGCTGGCGAAAGTAATTAAAACTATTAATTTAACTACCTCAAAGCTTGAAATAGCGTTATTTTTTTGTAGTATGTTGATTGTAATTTGCGATAATTTTCGTGATTTTACAAAAATTATTTGACTCCGATTTACATTGCTTAATTTTAGATAAACATCAATTTGATTCGGGTTCAAAAATGTGAGATGATATAAAGTTTATTTAAATTTATCTATTAATAATTAGTTGGCTTAAATCAGTTTGAGAAAAAATATAAATAACTATATTTATTGCGGTGGAGTAATAATGGTCTGTTTTATTAATCTTGATGGTTAGTTTTCTTGATAACGTCGCGAGACGTAGCAATACGCTCCGTCTCTACATTCTATAAAATGAATATTTTAACTATCTTTCTTATTTAAATAGAGAATAGTTTTATACTGACGTTTAGCGATACTAACCCCAAATCCAGCAACAGCAATCAACCCAAATATAGAACCAGGTTCTGGAATTGAAGTTGTTGGGGGAGTCAGAATAATTTCAGCTTTGATTTTCTTATCGATAGCGCTACCAAAATCTGCAAATGTCTTAGCCTCAACAATAAATCCAGGATTTCCATCACCGTTTACACCTGCAATAACATTGTTTTCATAGAAAGCTTTTATAGAAGAATTACCACCAATAACAATACCGTTGATTGCATCAATACCAGCATTCAAAGCATTATCTCTAGCACTAGATGTTTTTGAAATGCTACCAGAACCATCACCAGATACATCTATAACTTGACGTTCTCCATCAAACTCATTACTGCTAAATAGAGGTGTTGCGAAATCAATTGCAGAACCCGGAGAAGTACCACCACTGAAAGGACGACTGGCTGCATTAATTGCATTCGCAAAATCCTGTGATGCTTGAACACTATCAATAAGAGTCCAGCCTACAGCTTCTTGTTGTTGAGTAGAATTAGACCAGTAAATATAATTGACCGCAATTTTACCCTCTTTACCCTTGGAAATAAAATTATTGAAGAGAGCAGCATTAGAGAAAACGTCTGCATAACCTTGTTTTTGCAGGTTAAATTCGTTCGCATCGATACTTCCCGACACGTCTACAAGTAAAGATAGTTCTATATCAACAGAAGTTAGACTTGCTGCATTTGCACTTGCACAGATAGCTAACGTTCCCATACCTGTAGATACAGCAAATAATGCTGCTTTAAAAAGATTGCGAAAATTCATGTGACGTAAACCTAAATATTTTGTAACTTAGCAGTTAATATCATTAGTAATCTGATTGAATCAAAGAAATAAAATCCTTCAAATCAATCAAATCAGTATTATCATTGCGACTACGAATTAACTAATCAAGCAAACACTAGAGTAATGTTTAAATAAAGCTTAAAATAGCTAAAACCCTTCGCGGTATAGCTAAAAAATGTATAGTAGCAAAAAGCTTGAAAATAAATTAAATTAAGATTTCTGCTAAATTCAAGACTTTATATATAGATAAGCCTAAATATTTACATATATAAATAGTGGTAGATAAATCAAGCTATATCTATCTATTCCCCTGTTAACAAAATCAATCAACAAAACTGTAATGCTTGCTCGTCCATGTATTTAAATTAGTATATAAGCTTTTGCAAAGCTAGAGTTTATACTGAATTTTACATAAATATTACAATTTAAATTAGAAGAAAAAAACTTTGAAAACCTTATAATCAAAGAATATACAGCTATTATCTAGAAAAAACATTGATAAAATATCATAAAGCAAATTTGTTTCTTTATACTTATAATTACTTAGTCTAAAAATTACTAAATATATTCCTGATTAAAAATCTTGTGATTTTGTAGGTTGGGTTAGACGCACAAATCAATTTATTATTCACCAAGAGCGTAAAAGCGTCGTAACCCAACATCCGGGTTTTGATTTAAACCTGTTATTTGGTTAAGTATTAAAGATTAAATTTACTTAAATTCTTTTGTTCGGTTTTCTAGATTATGTTGGGTTTCGTTCCTCAACCCAACCTACGAATTAGTGAAAATATCACACAGGTAAAGAGTTCTAAGATATTTATACTATTTGATTATTTTTGATTAAAAATCTTATAGTTCTGTAGGTTGGGTTAGACGCACAAATCAATTTATTATTCACCAAGAGCGTAAAAGCGTCATAACCCAACATCCGGGTT
>JBCBHT010000372.1:0-6198 GCA_038525335.1 Cyanobacteria bacterium J06621_15
ATCAAGGAGAGGGGTGTATTCTATCCAACTGAAAACTACTATAATACGTAGGGTGTGTTATGGCTTTAGCCTAACGCACCATGTTTGTTTTAAAGTCTGTGGAAACCATTAAAGTAAATATAATAATCAAAAAACTCTCGTAGCTGAGATAAAGTATAATTATTTAACTTCTTATAACTCAGATAAATTGAAAAACTCATAGATAAAGAATCAAAATTCAATATCGATTTATATTCGTTTTCTAATTCTTTTCTTTTCTTATTCCGTTCTTTCTTCGGTAAATCTTGCTCTACGGTTTGAAATTCTATCATTCTGTATCTATATTCAGCTTCAATTCTGACAAATTGATTAGAATCTTGCTTTAAAAGCTCTAAATATTTTGACTTCTCATCTAAAAGAATACTTTTTTTACAATCTTCATCGACAAATGCTGGTAATTCCTGAATAGTAGCCCATCTGGTAAAATCATTCTTGCTGGATATCATCGAATCAATCAATTCCCAAAAGTTTTCTAATCCCAACCAACTCATTTCAGTAAATAATCTGGATAAAATGAAAGGGTCGATATCTTTGTGATGATAGAAAGCTTTATTCAAAGCAGGAATGCTGCTGTAACTACAAGTTTTTCCTAAAGTATAGATAGCATCAAGAACAGTATAGCGATTTTTATAAAATAGTAAACTTTCAACGGTTTTAACTATTAAAGATTCTGGATATTTTTCTCTAAATTCTGTAAGCTCGCTACGACGACCACCACGGACTATCAAATCTCGAATTGCAAAACAAGTCTCAGAAACTATTTCTCTATCTGAAGACGTAAGTAATTTACAAATAACCTTCTCTATTTCAGAAAAGGATAAGTTATTAACAATATTCAGAAAACAATTTAAATCTAACTCGTAACTATAATATTCTATATTAGATTTAACAAGTTCTTCAGAGGTTTGCATTATAAACGATAAAAATTAGGAATTATCTATTTTAATCTAGCAAAAATAACTTTGATGAGAAAAAATATTAAAATATGAGCAATTACTAATTACCAATTACCCATTCCCAACAATACGACCATAATCTAATTTAATCAATCTGTCACATTTATCAAAATAACGGTCATCATGACTGATTGCAATTACTGTTTTTCCTCTTTGTTTTAATTCGGGAAGCAATTTATTATAAAATACTTCTTTGAATACAGGGTCTTGGTCGGAAGCCCATTCATCAAAGACGTAAATAGGACGATTCTCTAAATAAGCTGTGAGTAATGCTAATCGTTTTCGCTGTCCTTGAGATAAGTTTGTTGTGGATAAAATACCTTCTTTTACAGTAACTTTTTTCTCCAATTCTAATTGTTGAAGATAATTCTGTATTTCTGCTTCTCGATTATTTTCTATCCCTAATAAACGCTCAAATAAGTAAAAGTCGTAAAAAACTACAGAAAATTGCTGACGATACCATTCGCGATTTTCATTTGTAACGGGAATATTGTTAAATAAAATCTTACCGTTATCGGGAACGTATAGACCGGTAATTAGCTTAACTAAAGTTGATTTACCGCTTCCGTTACCACCGACGATAAAAACCAGTTCACCCGGTTCAAATTTCAGATTGATATTATCCAAATTAAACTGATGTTCTTCGCTGTCTCCGGTGTAGGAATGATTAACATTAACTAACTCTAAACTCGTCCAGTTAGAATCAAAATCCGAACCTGTTGGAAAATCGGGTTCGGAAATTTGTTCGGAAAGAGATATTCCCAAGGATTCAATTTTGTTTAAAGCAACATTTGCTTGAGCAATTTGAGGAATAGAATTAACTACTTCGATAACGGGATTGATTAAATATAAATTAGTCAGTACGTAGCTTGAAATAAGTGCTGTGGATACGGTATTTAATTGAGGTAGTACAAATAATATAATTCCGATAGGAATAAAAAATAGTATCGTTCCTATTGAACCACCAAAAGCAAAAGCTGTGATACTGCTGATTCGATATTGTTTATATTTTTCAGCAGTAGTTCGTACATCTTCATTTATAAAAGCAATTCTTCTTTGACGATGTAATTTTAATTCTTTAATCCCTTCTGTGACGCTACGAATCTGTCCAAATAATATATCTTGTAATTGACGTGCTTTTTCTAAGTCTTTAAAACCTCGTTTCTGTAACGCTGCAAATATAAAGTATCCAGTAAAAAAACAGCCAAAAATAATACAGCATAATAGAGGAGAAACAAAAAATAGGTAAAAGAAAGTAATAATGATAATTGCAATATTTATTATCATTGTCGATAGCTGAATTGATGCTGAAGATATTGAAAGAATATCGGTTGTTAAGGTCGGTAATAATTTCGGAATACCTATTGTTTCTAATTGCTGTAAAGGACAGTTTAAAATACGTTGAGTCAAGTCTAATCGTAAATCATAAATAACTCCTTGAGCTAAACGATTTATCGATACCCAGCTTAAAAATCTGAAAATCCATAATGAAATACAGCAACCAATGAACACCCAAATTACCCAAGGTGGTAAATCTTCTATATTATTAACAGCATAATTAATTACAGCAATAATACCTCCACCACTAGCACCGCTAAGAAAGCTAAATATTGCTGCTAAAAAAATGTTTTTACTAGAGCTTTTGAGTAGAAGACGAATTAGTTTCATTTTTTTAGTAATTGGTAATATGTAATTGGCTAGCAATAATTATCATATTGAAGAGCTAATTATACTTTGTGTAAAATGCAAAATTAATGTTGGGTTAAGAAATATTATCATTAATTCGTTCTTTTTTTTATCATTCCAAACCGTAACCCAACCTAAAAGCAATTACCCATTACCAACTACCCATTTCCTATTCCCTTAACCTTGGAATCAACTGAGCTAAATTACAGGGACGATTGCGAGAATCAAGCTGTTCTTTGATAATTTCCCATCCGGTTTTACAAGCTCCTGAAGAACCCGGTAAACAAAAGATATAGGTTCCGTTAGCAACACCAGCTAAACAACGGGATTGAATTGTTGATGTTTTAATCTCTTGATAAGAAATCATCCGAAATATTTCTCCGAATCCTGCAATTTCTTTATCTAATAAAGGTTTAATTGCTTCTGGTGTTCCGTCACTTCCGGTAACTCCGGTTCCACCAGTTGTTAAAATAACTTGGAAAAAATCATCAGCAATCCAACGTGATACGACAGCACGAATTTGGTAAATATTATCGGGAACAATAACTTTCTCCGCTAAATCATGTCCTACTACTGTTAAACTATCAGCTAATATTTTTCCGGATTTATCATCAGCTTCAGTTCTAGAGTCGGAAACTGTTAATACGGCAATTTTTAACGGGATTAATGATTCTTTGTTATCCATGTTTAAGGTAATGGGTATCAAGTGCTATAAATCTTAACTATTTCATACTCAGCCAATTTTATAGGAATTAATAAACTAGAATTAATTACCATATTTAACTCTGATTTACTTCGCTGTAGTAAAGGTATAACAAAAATTGAAAGTCAGCTTAAACTACATTATTAATTAATATTTATTAGTAATCATTAATAGTCGAATATAATAGCTTAACAAATATGATGATGTTTAAAAGCAAATAGTGTTCTATATTTATGAAAACCGAATTACCTCCATCAAGTATGATTGCTGTATGCTTTGTACTCTTTATGAGTGTGGTGTATTTACTGAGCGGTATAAGTCAGAGACGACTAATTAAAAAACAGTCTTGTGAAAAAGGTTTAAAGGTAGAAAGACCAAAAGCTAGTAATGGTTCTTCTATGTTAATCATTCAGATGTCGTTAATTTTCTTTCTTCTAACATCGTACAATGGAGGGTGGAATTTCACATCAGTTGGCTTAAAGTTTGAAATAGCTCCAATAATTTCTTTGATAGTCGGCAATATCTGCTATATCTTATTTATTTTTGCACTAACTAGAATATTAAAAGTTTTGAACTTATTGGAAACTATAGAAGATGACACTTATCGAGTCATGGTAAGACTTATACCACGACAAAAACTTCCAAAAATATTACTTCTTGTAGGTGCATGTGTATTTAATCCTATAACTGAAGAGTTGATGTTTCGTGGAATATTGGTACATCAATTAGGTATTATTCTCAATAACAATTGGTTGGCAATTGCGTTAGGATTATTTGTAAACATCGGAAATCATATTTATCAAGGAAAATTACAAATAACTACACATATTATTTTTTATATGATTGTTGTAGCATTGCTTTACTCACCCTTCGGGCTTATTGGAGCTATTGGTTTTCACTTTGCTGGAGATATCTATCCGTTTATGTTAGTCAAAAAGAGTGCAATTGAGTACAGAAATCGAAGAAGAAATAAACGTGCTTTGAAAGAGTAAAATTAATTTAGTAAATTCGCATTTATAAAGGTAAAGCTGTAAAACAATTAGAATTTTCTAAATTTTATATTCTTCCTGGACAGCTGAGAAAGTTTTGTAATTCCCATCAATTTCATATCTCTTTCAATTTCATTTCTCATATTCAACATCGCTTTTTCAACACCTTTTTGACCACCACTAGCTAAAGCGTATAAATACCATCTTCCACCAGAACAAGCTTTAGCTCCCACCGATAAAGCTTTCAATACATGGGTTCCTCTTCTAATCCCACCGTCACAAATTACATCAATTTTGTCTCCCACAGCATCCACAATATCCGCTAATTGGTCAAAAGGTGAAATAGAACCGTCTAATTGTCTTCCACCGTGGTTTGATACCATAATTGCATCCGCTCCGATATCAACTGCTTTTTTAGCATCTTCAACGCTCATTACACCTTTCAAACAAAACTTTTTACCCCATTTATTTCTAATCTCTTCAGCATCTTTCCAATCCATCGATTGGTCTAACATCGTACTTAAATAATCACCGATGGAAACAGCTACGTTGGTTCCTTTATTAATGTGTTCTTCTAACTGGGGTAAACTAAACGGTTCTCGGAATAAATAATTTAAAGACCAGCTAGGATGTAGAGCAAAACTAATCAAACTTTGTGGTGTCAGCTTCGGTGGAGTTGTGAATCCCGTCCATAAATCTCGTTCTCGGTTTCCACCAGTAATTGTATCGACAGTTAAAGCAATTGCATCGAAATTTGCATCTCGACACATTTCTATCATCGTATCATTTAAACCCTTGTCTTTATGACAGTAGAATTGGAACATTTTGGGTGTAGAAATTGTTTTTCCAATCTCTTTTAAACTCACCGTTCCTAAACTTGAAATACCAAATAAAGTTCCAAATTGCTCTGCTGCTTTCGCTACTGCTCTTTCTCCATCATAATGAAATAGTCTTTGTAATGCTGTGGGAGAACAAAACATCGGAATATCGATTTTCATTCCCATGATTTCAACAGAGGTATCTATTTCTTCAACTCCTGCTAAAACGTTAGGAATTAAATCACATTGTTCGTATGCTTCGGTGTTTCTTCTATAGGTTACTTCGTCGTCTGCTGCTCCATCTATATAGTGAAATATAGGAGCGGGTAATTTTGATTTTGCTAAATTTCTAAAGTCTTTTACGTTACGACAATCTGATACGGTTTTTAAAAATTGAAAATTCATAGTTTTTGATAATAAAGTAGTGTATTATGTGCTTTTTAAAATATTTTTTTCTTAGTAAAAGTTAATTATTTAAAAATAGATTTTTTATATTAAAATGGTGCGTTAGGCGCGAATAATATATTGTTTTTGAAAATTATGATTGCTTTCCGCGCTATAACACACCTTACGGTATACTAAAAATTGAAAAAATGACTACCTTATATGAAAAACTAGGTGGGAAAGATGCTGTTGATATTGCTGTCGATAAGTTTTACGAACATGTTTTAAATGACGAGCGAATCAAGCACTTTTTTGATAACGTTGATATGGAAAAACAAAGGGGACATCAAAAGGCTTTTCTAACTTATGCTTTTGGTGGTTCTTCTGTATACGATGGAAAAACGATGAGAAATGCTCACAAAAATTTAGTTGAAGAAATGGGTTTGAACGAACAACATTTTGATGCTGTTGTAGAAAATTTGGTAAAAACTTTGAAAGAATTAGGAATATCTGACGAATTAATTCAAGAAGTTGGTGCTGTTGCTGCTGGTTACGAACATAAACAAGATGTGTTGAATCGGTAATTGGTTCGTAGTTGCGCTTTAGCGCCAAAAATATTAAGT
>JBCBHT010000373.1:0-6153 GCA_038525335.1 Cyanobacteria bacterium J06621_15
TTTGTCATTGCGAGTGGAACGAAGTGGAACGACGCAATCGCAAGACTTTGAGATTGCTTCACTTCGTTCGCAATGACAATCACAATCTTAATTGTGCAAAATTGGGATGCTCCCCTTTATCTCTTAATATGAGAGCGACAAAGCGCTTACGAAAATAATTGCAAATATCATAATTAATCGGAGAAAGCATTCGTCTATTAACCAAACAATTCCAGCCTCTAATAAATTGTTTTATTTCACAAGTCAACTTAAGTAATTTAAGACGCAACTTAAGCTCCGATTAAAATTATGGAAGAATATATTACAAGTATGAAGTATCACTAATTACCACTTTGTTACTAAAATGAAAGCTCAAACTTATGAATATTAAACCTTTAACCTTTAACCTTTGACCTTTGACCCTCTTCCAATCGCAACTCATCAATATTCCATAAAAACCCACTTACAGCAGAATATTCTACATTTTCCACACGATTCCGCACTGCTTGTAAAGATATAGG
Organism: Cyanobacteria bacterium J06621_15; assembly: GCA_038525335.1. Taxonomy (GTDB): domain Bacteria; phylum Cyanobacteriota; class Cyanobacteriia; order Cyanobacteriales; family Nostocaceae; genus Rivularia. Next base: position 501 of record JBCBHT010000373.1, read on the forward strand.
ATTTACTAAGAAAAATACAGGTAATTTATCGGCTACAATTTGCTGAAATTCACCGTAAATCTGCTTCCTTTCACCTTCATCTGCAACCCTAGCTGCTTCTCGAAAAAGTTGGTCAATTTCTTTTTCCCAATCAGTAGCTTTCCAATCCGTAATTGGAAGCTTTTTAGATTGGGAATTTTTATTAAACATGTGAAATGAACCGTTACTAGTCCAGAAAAAAGCGACTTCGTTAGGTTCGACTACTCCAGCTTCAAAATTACCTACATAGCATTCCCAATCTCGTTTTGCGAGGATTTTTTGCAATACAGTATTGAAACTCAAGGTTTGTAAATCTGTTTTAATACCAATATTATTTAAATCTTCCTGAACTTGTACTGCTAAAGCTATACGAGATTGGTCTTCCGACTTAACTAGAATATTAAATTTTACCGCTAATCCATCTTTATCTAATAATTGTCGTTGAGCATTATATTGAAAACCAGCCTCGGTTAATATCTTTCTTGCTTTCCGAGGATTATAACTATATGTTTTTAACCCTTGCTTTGGAGAAAGATAATAAGGACTTTGTTCTGCAATCGGTGAATATTGTAACTCTCCAATTCCTCTATAAATATTAGTTTTCATTCTTTCACGGTCGATAGCATAAGCTATTGCTTGTCGGAATGCTAAATTATGAAACCAACGAGACTTAATGGGATTTACAAAAGGTTTTCCTTGAGAATTACTAGCTTGATTGAGATTGAAAGTAACAAAACTAATTCCTGTCTCTAATCCACCATTGTGAATAGTAAATTTACCTCGCTTTTCTTCCCGTTTAAGTAAAGAAAAAGTTTCCGGTTTCACGTTCAAACTATCTAATTCACCAGAGCGGAATCTTAGTAAATGATTGTCAGTAGATGGAATAATTTGCCATACAATACTTTTAATATAGGGTAACTGCTTACCTTGACCATCTTTACGCCAATAATAAGGATTATTCTTGAAAATAACTCGTTCGGAAGGAGTATAGCTTTCTATTTGGTAAGCACCATTGACAATAATTTTTTCTGGTGAGGTATCGGTTCCCCAAGTGGAAATAAATCGAGGATTACCGTTAGCATCATTGGAAAAAACCGAATCCCGTAGAGCATGAGCCGGTAAAATAGCTAAACTAGCAGATTCTCTTAGAAAAGGAGTAAAAGGTTCGGGTAAAGTAAATTCAATTCTGCGTTTATCTAATTTTCGTATTGAAGGTAATAGGTCTTTCTTACCAATCCGTAAAGAGTCTTTAAATAATGTGGGAATTTTTTCGTTAAAGTAAACATCTTTGTAGGTAAACATCACATCATCTACAGTCAACGGTTTACCATCCGACCACTTTAGTTTATCCCTGAGCGTAAAAGTAATTTTTAATCTATCTTCCGAAACCTTCCAAGATTCAGCTAGAGCAGGTTCCAACTTATTATTGATACCATTCTCCTTGACCAATCCTTGATAGATGAAGGGAAAAACACTGTAAGGAGAAGTATTCATCGCATAGTTAAATGTAGTTGGGTCGCTAGGAGTCACCAAAGATAACTGAGACGTTTTTATCTTGGCATCCGATAATTGGGGACGACAAGCTGCAAGAATAGCAAAGCAAAAAGACAGCACCAAAATGACCGTTAGACGTAATGACCGAGACATAAAAACACTTTTACGTAAACTTCAGCTATTACAACATTAATAACGATTGGTTTTTATAACTTATCCATTTGCGACAGAAAATTAATTTAAAAATCTTATTATAAATTTCTACCTATCAAAACTTATGGAAAGACCAATGGTGTTCGACCACATTAATTATCAGGGGTAAATCAAAGTTCGTAGTTGCGCTTTAGCGCCAAATATTTAGGGCTAAAGTCCTAACTACGAACCAGTATATCCCTCAAAATTAATCTGGTGAAGTAATAGTGGTTTGTCCTCAGCCGTTTTTATGGGTTCTCAGGGTTTATAAAAAAACCGCAGAGAGCGCAGCGGAAAGTGCGGTCTTGGGGGTTTCCCTCAAGAGCAACTTTCCAAGACAGAGGACGCAGAGGGAAGAGGGTTTAGAGGATTGTTCGATTTTCAATCAAATTAATTTTGATGACTTGATAAGACTCTTCGTAGGTTGGGTTGAACGGAGTGAAACCCAACACCCGAGTTGGGTTGCGCTTCGCTTAACCCAACCTACAATTATAAATGTTGTACCCATCAAAATTAACGTGGCGGAGTAATAGTGGTTGTCCTCAGCCGTTTTTATGGGTCAATAAAAAATAATTTTTCTACCCCTCTCCCCAATCTTTCTCCTCTCCCCCTCCCTGTTTTTCCCACTACCGTTGGGAGACGTAAAATTTTACGTCTCTACACTCGTTACCTACAAATAAAAACGTCTTATCCTTTGTATAGGGTGAAGGATAAGACGCAGTGCTAGGAACAATCTGTAAAACTCTAAAATTGCTTCGATTATTTCTAATAGAGTTTAATATCAAGTTTATTTTCTCAAAGCTTACGAATAGCTACGAATATTTACTTAGGTAGGATAATTAAGTATTTTCCACAGTTATAACAGAAATTCCTCTACTTATAATTACTTACTCCTATCAACAGCTTACTAACTGTCTTTGAGAGTAATTTTGAAATCTGAATGTACTAGCAGCCCAATCTTTCAAATCAGGTGCTAATCTAACTAACTTGCGTAAAATATCTTCATTTACGAATAGCACCAGAGGAAACTTGAACTGTTTTCCGAATTCATCTCGCATCAAATTAGTGGAAATAATCACTTGATTAATTGCTTCTACAGACTCCAAACCCCTGACAACCAAAGCATCTGGATGATTGGAATCCAACAACGAAGCAATATTAGTGAAAAGGGTTTCTGCCTTTGATGACAAAATTACCTTTCTGATGTTCGCCATCGAAAATTCTTGTAAAACACTGAGAATTTCCTCTTGCTTGTCCGCAGAATTGCAGCACGCTAACAACAGCGAAAACTCTCCATTAGAAAGCGCTATTGCTCTTGCCAATCTTTGAACAACCGCCGTATCATTTGTCGTACCGTTCCGAGAATCAATCAAGCTGAACATCAGTACTCTCAAGCTTTCTTTTAATGAACTTATGCAAGTAACGTATTCAATTTATCAGTATAATCACTCAAAACAATCATACTTAAGAATGATATGTACGAGTAAATTGAATTACTTTTTTGCCCCAACTACTTAAGTATACTCAGAAGGTAATTATTGAGGATGTGGTGCCGCACCCCGCATTTTTAATTACTAAGTATCATGTATCGGTAGAATTACTGTGGATTGGGAATTAGGAATTGCGGATTGCGGATTGGGCATGGGGGGTGGGGAGATGGAAATAACAAGTTTTCCAATTATCAATTATCAATGCCCAATGCCCAATGCCCTCTCTTACAAAGTTGCACTCTGCGAGAAAGCTCCGCTTACATGGGGGAAACCAACGCCATTTGCTACAACCGAGGAGACCTCGGCAACGCAATGGCTCCCCAAGACCGCACTTTGCGCTATTCACTGTTTTTGGCAACATCCGAGGAGTTATCCAAGTCATCAAGGTTGTGAAGTTTGTACTCAGTATAATTATGAAAAAATTTGTTAATTGGTGTGTAGAATTGTTTTCAATGAGTCAGCAGCGCAGACAAAAACCGGCTTTTCTGGCTGCTGTTTTTACTCTTTCACTGATGGCTGGGGTGATGTTTTCTGTCCCAGTACCGGCTCAGGTAATTATTAAAACTAGTCCGCAACCAACTGTTATTAACCAAAATTTACCACCTGTTCCATCTCGTCCGTCACCGATTTCTCAACCTCGTCCGTTACCAACTATTCCACCCACTCAGCAACGAACTATTACAAACAATCAGCAACCAACTGAGTTGCGCGGGGTATGGTTAACTAATGTTGATAGCGATGTTTTATTTTCTACTCAAAAACTCACTAATGCTTTAGACCGTCTCAAAAATCTAAATTTCAATGTTGTATATCCTGCTGTGTGGAATTGGGGTTACACTTTGTATCCAAGTAGGGTTGCGAGAAGGGTTATCGGACGTAGTGTAGACCCAACACCCGGACTGAGAAGACGGAATATGCTTACAGAAGCAGTGAGTGAAGGACATGAAAGGGGTTTAAAGGTAATTCCCTGGTTTGAATTTGGCTTTATGGCTCCTGCTGACTCACAATTAGCTAAGCGTCGTCCTCAATGGTTGACCAGTAAAGTTGACGGTAGCAAAATCAAAAAAGAAGGTACTCACGATAGAGTTTGGTTAAATCCATTTCGTCCCCAGGTACAAAGATTTATCAAAGATTTAATCGTAGAAATGGTGCAGAATTACGATATTGATGGGATTCAATTCGACGACCATTTCGGCTTACCATCAGAATATGGATACGATAGATATACTGTAGCGCTATACAAAAAAGAGCATAACGGTAAAGCACCCCCTAGAGACAATAAAAACCCAGAATGGGTAAAATGGCGTGCGGATAAGATTACCGATTTCATGAAAGATGTATTTTTTGCTATCAAAGCGGTTGATAAAAACTGTATTGTTTCCGTAGCACCAAATCCTCAACGCTTTTCCTACGAATACTTTTTAGCTGATTGGAGAAGATGGGAGCGGATGGGATTAATCGAAGATTTGATAGTTCAAATTTACCGCAATGACATGAATGTATTTGTCAAAGAATTACAGCAACCCGAAGTCATAGCAGCCAAAGAACATATTCCCACCAGCATCGGTATTATTTCTGGTTTGAAAAACAAACACGTACCCGCAGAACAAATCAAAGCTCAAGTAAAACAAGTTCGCGATCGCAATTTTGCAGGAGTGTCATTTTTCTTCTACGAAACCTTGTGGAACATGAGTAAAGAACCGTCACAGCAACGCATTTCTGCTTTTCGGGGATTATTTTCCGAACCAGCGAAGTATCCAAATTTGTTAGCGAACTCGAAAGGTTAAAAGATTTTGGATTGTAGGAGCTAGGAGTTATTCGAGTTTGGATTTTGGGTTGAAGAATTAGAAGTTAGATTAATATACCTCAAAAAAAGTAACTCCTAACTCCTAACTCCTAACTCTCAACTCCTAACTTCTACCACTTTTCCCCAAATGGTCGTAAATCTAATTCAAATGTCCAAGCTGAAGGCTTTTGTTGGGTTAAGAAGAATACCGAATCAGCAATATCATCAGATTTCATAAAGTAATCTTCTGGTTTATCTGGCATCCATTGACGAGTTTTATCTGAATCAATTACACCATCAACAATAATATAAGAAACGTGAATCTTCTGCGGGTCTAAATATCTTGCCATTGATTGCGCTAAACTTCTCTGAGCAGCTTTTGCTGAAGCAAAGGGAGTGAAATTAGCACCACCTTTTACAGAAGCAGTGGCTCCAATAATCACAATATTTCCTCCGTCTATTTTACGCATTTGAGGAATAACCTGTTTAGCTACAGCAAATAAACCTCTACTATTTACTTCCCAAGCACGCTGGAAATCTTCGACTGTCGAATCTTCAATATTAGCAAAAGCACCTGCACCGGCATTATAAATTAAAACCGATATCTTACCCATTTCCGACTCAATTTGATTAAATATCTCTGCTGTTTTATCAATTTCTGTAACGTCGTATT
>JBCBHT010000374.1:0-6150 GCA_038525335.1 Cyanobacteria bacterium J06621_15
CTAATAGCTCACAAAAGTAGCTTCGAGAGCCTGGAGCAAGTTCATCCATCGCTTCGAGTAATCTAATGAACACTTCCTGACTCACCCACTTTTTACCACTTCTAAAATCCGATAAATGGGTAGTACCAATTCCTGCAAGTTTTGCTAATTCCTTCCCTTGCACTCCATATTCATCCTGTGCTTGCTTGAAAAATTTATTTATCATTTATTTTTCTCAGAAAAAGTTTATTAGACTGACAGCGTGTTAAAATCAGTCTATTAGACTAATTGAATGTATTTACAACTGTGTTTACACCTTAGTTTACACCAGTAAATTAGCCCAGATGCATCTTCATGCCATTTGGATTATAAGTTTATTTTTTTACAAGCAAGATAAAACTACAGATTGATGGGCAGTTTACTTGTTTCAATAATTTGGGTTTCTCTCATTAACAGTTAACTGCCTTCTATTAAAGCTTACAGTTCCCGCTACGATACGCCTTATTCGGTGTCAGCAAAGTTATCACACACTGGGGTTGAAAATATGACGCTTTTTGATATTGAGCAATACCACCAGCCAAAAAAAGAGAATTATAGGCGTGATTGGGATGGTGCTAGTTATGACGCTGCTTGGGACGAGCCTGAAGATATTCCCCCAATTTCACAGAACGAAGCTTTGGCAAATAAAGAAGCTTCTCTTAAAGAAGAGGAGGAGGGAAAATGTACCCTTGAAGAAAAATATCGTTGGAACCCTAAGCATTTTGGCGAAACACCTCGTAAAGTTGACTCAAACGGAAATCCTACGATTTTTTGGGATGACAATATAGAACCACCATTACCAGAAGATTTTGAATCATTACAAAAATATGAAGAATCATGGCAGCAATGGGAAAAAAGCCCAGATAATCATTCATCAGTTAAAGAACGAAGCGGTAATTACAACACCACTACTCACAACACTTTAAAAGCAATTAGCTTGTGGCAACCGTGGGCATCTTTAATAAAACTAGGCTTGAAACATTACGAAACCAGAAGCTGGAAAACTAAATACAGGGGTAAATTATTAATTTGCTCGGCTGCCAAATCCACCAAGGAACAATACCAACAATATTTAAAAATTGATAGCGAAGTTAAATTACCATTATGGGATGAAACTAATTTCCTGCGTGGGTATGCTCTTGCTATCTGCGATTTGGTTAACTGTATTGAAATTACACCAGAGTTTATCAACCAGCAGTCCCAAATTGAAATCTTGTGTGGTGATTGGCAAGTTGGACGCTACGTCTGGAAGCTAGAAAACATTCAACCAATAGCAAAACCGTTTACAGTCAAAGGGAAGCAGAGACTTTTTGATATTACTTCCACTAATCTTGATTGCTATCTAGAAAAATCTTTCTCTGATACATCAACAGACAAGAGTAAATCTGAATCTTCTGATGGCTTTGTATCTTTACCAAATAAATTCCTAGAGGATAAGTTGAGTGATGAAATATCCTCTAGGAAAATTGGGGACGATTCAAAATTCCTAGAGGATAAGTTAGATGATGAAATATCCTCTAGGAAAGTTGGGGATGATTCACAATTCCTAGAGGATAAGTTGAATGGTGAAATATCCTCTAGGAAAATTGGGGACGATTCAAAGTTCCTAGAGGATAAGTTGAGTGATGAAATATCCTCTAGGAAAGTTGGGGACGATTCACAATTCCTAGAGGATAACAATGAAACCAATATATCTGAGAAGAAAACGCGCCGACATAAAGGGGACGGAAGCGGCTGCATCTATTACCGTACCGTTACTAAAAAAGGTAAAGATTATAGCGAAGCATATTATCAATACGAATTTTGGAAAGATGGCGAATGCTTGACTAAATCATCGAAGTATATTCCCAAGCGGTTATTATCCAAAGTGCAGCGACTGGAGGTAGAAAAAGTGTTGGTGAAAGATATTTTAAAATTATTGGGAGTTATCGAACACTTATAAAGAGGGAGGGAGTGAGGAAAAAGGGGAGAGAGGAACAGCATTGCAGTTCCCTAACTCCTGATAAAGCCATAAATTTCACTATTCAAATTTCTAAACCATTTTTATTAACTTTGTTCATTTTTTTTGATGTTCTCTTCGTATTATTCGTTTTAGGAGTGGGTTTATAAGTTTGATTGAGCTATCTTCTCTTTGCTGGCTTAAATCCTGAATGATATGTTTCAATGGCGGCAGATTTATATTTGATTGAGAGCGATTTTTTTCGGGGGAGATGGGGAGATACATCCCAAAAATGTTAATTGATTGAAGATTCACCCAAAATAACTACATAACTGGAAAACTCCACAAATATGCTAGTGTCTATAAAGTTCTCAATTAACATAAATCTTTTCCAACAATACGGGCGCACTTAACAATGTCATATCCATCTAAACCATCTGTTGAGCCTTGCGTAACGACCTTCGATGAGTTTGTGCAATTGGCGGATTATTCTTTGATGGACACCTTAAATGCAGACCCTGATGCCACGGTAGATGGTGATGATTGGCGTGCCCGCCAGGTTTTTTCTGGTCATTTTGTACCTGTGAAACCCACAACCCTTGCAGAACCAGAATATGTCGCCCATAGCAGCACTTTTTTTAAGGAACTTGGGTTGAGCGACGAGCTAGCGTTTAATGAAAAATTTCGCCGTGTATTTTCTGGTGATATCTCTGCTGCCCATGAGCCTATGCGTCAGGTTGGCTGGGCAACTGGTTATGCACTGTCGATTTATGGCACCGAATATATCCGAAATTGTCCATTCGGTACGGGTAATGGTTATGGCGATGGTCGGGCGATATCTGTATTTGAAGGAATAATCAATGGCCAGCGCTGGGAAATGCAATTGAAAGGTGGTGGTCCAACGCCCTATTGCCGTGGTGCTGACGGGCGCGCAGTACTACGTTCGAGCGTGCGTGAGTTTCTAGCGCAAGACTATATGCATGCTTTGGGTGTTCCCACATCGCGTTCTTTAACACTGTATGTTTCTAAATCTCAGACCGTTACCCGACCTTGGTATTCTCAAGACTCCCACGACCTTGACCCTGATATTTTGGTAGACAATCCCGTAGCAATTTCAACTCGCGTTGCACCATCCTTTTTGCGCGTTGGTCAGCTAGAGTTATTTGCCCGTCGCGCCCGCAGTAATGCTCATCCAAGAGCATTAGAAGAACTGAGCATGATAGCATCGCATTTAATTGAGCGAGAATACTTCTTCGACATTAATCAAAGCCTTGATTTTGCAGGTCAATTGGTTGAGTTGGCTAAGCTATTTCGCCAGCGTCTTATTTCACTGGTGGCTAATTGGCTACGTGTTGGTTATTGCCAAGGTAATTTTAATAGTGACAACTGCGCCGCTGGTGGCTTTACTCTCGACTATGGGCCATTTGGGTTTTGTGAAATTTTTGAGCCTTGGTTTCAACCTTGGACTGGTGGCGGACAAAAATTTTCATTCTTCAATCAGCCAATCGCAGCAGAAGCGAATTATCATATGTTTTGGAAAGCTGTGAGACCGCTACTTGCAGAAGATACTGAAGCTTTAGAGCAGTTTGACCAGGTACGCGGTAGCTTTGCAGAAGCCATGCAAAAGCAAGTCCAAAAAATGTGGGCGACCAAACTTGGCTTAACTGAATTTAACGCAGAGCTATTTAAGAAATTAATGCAGCTAATGACACACGATGATGTGGATTACACCATTTTCTTCCGCGAGTTATCCAATATACCAGACGATGTGTCAGCATTGAAAAAGAGCTTCTATGGCAAAACGTCACAACAACTCGATGAACAATGGCAATCTTGGCTAAAAAGCTGGCGCGGCCTCCTACCCGAAGGAAATTTGGCTGAGATATCAAAAAATATGAAACAGGCTAACCCAAAATATACATGGCGAGAATGGTTGATTGTTCCCGCCTACCAACAAGCCATGCAAGGTGATTACACGTTAGTAAAAGAGTTGCAAGAAGTACTGAGCTATCCATATGACGAACAATCACAAGATGTAGAAGATAAATACTATCGTTTAAGACCTAGCGCGTTAAGAGACGTTGGTGGTGTGTCGCACTATAGCTGTTCGTCTTGATGTTGAATTACAAAAAAGGCAGTCGGCAATGGGCAGTCGGCAGTGGTTAAAAAGTATCAATTAAAACTATGCCTTTACCCTAACGGGTCAGCAAGCTGAACAGGCACGCTGCGCTAACAGTTCCTATCTTAAGCATGTCCTATCGGACACGCTGCGCTAACAGTAAAAATAAATAATTATACAGAGGCTGCCCTGGCTCGCGAGGTATAAAACGTCAATTTTTCATTCACGCAAAGCGTGTGGATCATCTCACTCCTTTCTTTTAAGGGTAAATTTTTCTATTAAATCGCGATTCATAAATATCTCCCACTAAAGACAACCACTAATATCAACGAAGCGCTGCTAACAATAGCAAATTATTTAAAGAAATATTTAACCATCAATTTACATTGCTTTACCACAGAAAATATCTCAATAGCAGTTACATTCATAAATCACTATAATGCTTGTGGTGATTATCAATTTAACCTACCAGTCATGAAGAAAGATTGGAGAAATGTAGAAAAGACTTTCTTAGAGTTAGGTATTGATTTGAAGTTAAGAGATTGTTATAAAAGAGTGCAGGATAGATAATCGAGAGTTTTATTATTCCCCCGAAGGTAATCGCGCTATCTCGGTTGTCTATCCTATAACTTCAACTTATGATACCTACCGCACATTCTTCAACCCCTCAATACTGTTGGTAAAAGTATCGGTAAAAATAGACATCACAGTACGGTCTCTAATCTTAATATTGGCATTCAAAGACATCCCCGACTGTAGCTGCATAAATTTACCACCCACAGTCATCGATTGCTTATCCAACTTAATAGTCGCTGGAAAGCGATAAAATGGATGAACCTGGTCGGGTGGTAAAGCATCAGAACCAATCCAAGTAACCTTACCCTTAAGCGAACCAAACTCGCTAAAAGGAAACGAATCAATCCTTACATCAACAATCATTCCTTCTCTAACAAACCCAATATCCTTATTCGTAATATGTACCGAAGCAACAAGATTATCTTGAGGAACAATTTTAAGTACTGGTTCGGTTGCATTAGCCACAAAACCTGGTGTATTAGCTTTTAAATCAAATACAGTACCGGATGATGGAGCAACAATTTCTTGATACTTAAGCGTCATCTTCGCTTGGCTAATTTGCGAATCAATTTCTGCTATCCGCTTATTATTTTCTACAATTGCTTTAGTAAGCTGAGTATCAATTTCTGCGATTCTTTTCTTATTATCAGCAATAGCTGTTACCCATTCCTTACGAGAAGAAGCAACAGTGTTTTGTAATTGTGCTTTAGCTTGAGCAATAGCAGATTGTAATCGAGCAGTTTCTTCAGTTAATTGAGCAATTTCCGATTGAGCGCTACGTACTTCTTGCTGTTGTTTGAGGTATTGAATATCAGAAATTGCTCCATCTTCCATTAGAGGCTTAACATTATCTAAAATACCTTGATTCATCATCAAAGTATCTGACTGTGCTTCTTTACGAATTTTGGCTTGTTCTAATTGACGTTCTAGCTGCTTAATTTCCATTTGTGCAGCTTCAACTCGTGCATTTAATTCTGTACTATTAGAATTAAAACGTTCCGTTTGTTCTGGATTTAAATTACCACTAGATTTACCATCTAACTGAGCGCGATAAAGTTTGTTTTCTGCAATCAAAGAAGCTCTACTTTTAGTTAAATCAACGATTTCGCTTTTAACCGGTAAAGAGGTAATATCAACAGTCGAATTACCGCGTAACTGTGAATTATAAAACTGATTTTCTAATTTTAAAGAACTGCGGATTTTTTCTAAAGAATCTAACTGAGCTTTAGTTGTAGTAGGGTCTAAAGAAAGTAATTTATCACCCTTTTTGACCGAATCTCCATCTTTAATAAAAATATCTTTGACTACTCCAGTGACGGGAACCTGTACAGATTTGACAGTACCAGTAGGTTCTAACTTACCCTGAGCCGATACAGCTTCTTCAATTTTGGCAAAATTAGCCCAGATAACAGTTCCAGCAGTTGCTATCATTAGCACCCATAATATTGCGTTCGTCCATTTGGATGATTGCTTTAAGATTACAGATTGGTCAAATTTA
>JBCBHT010000375.1:0-6148 GCA_038525335.1 Cyanobacteria bacterium J06621_15
CGATGGGTACCATTTTGATGATTGTAATCGTGCATATTTAGTAGAAGCGAAAGAAAATCAGTTTGAATGCTGCAATTACCCGTAAATCCGATAAATTCGTATTCTGCTGCAATTTCATTCATAATATTCGGAATCGGAATTTTAGCTTCATAACCTCCATAAGTCCAAATAAAATCCCCTTGAATTATTAATTCTAATGGTTTTAACAGCGATTTAGTTGACTTATCAGTACCGGGTAATAGCGTACATCCTTCCCTGTCAAATTCCAAAGCATGAAACGGACAAACCACTGCACTACTTCCGTCTGCTTTAGTCACGCACCAACCTTCCGATAGCATTGCACCCATATGAGGACAAGCATTCGGTAAGCAATTTATTTTACCCTTATCATCTTGCCAAAGTACGTAGTCGTTACCGTAAAGAGAAACTTTCATCGGCTGATTCGGCTTCAGCATCGAACGATGAGCTAACAGCCACGGTGCCCCTTTTAACATATTTATATGAGTTTTTAAGTAATGGATTGATGAGATTAGTTTAGTCTCAGTGAAATAAACTTGTCTCGCGCAATCTTCCGAAAAATAGCGAAATATTCCGATTTATACTGCTTTTTGCACATCCCTCTCCAAAATAGCGGAGAGGGAAAGAGGGTGAGGTTTCTTTGTCTTGCTTGCTACTAACTGATTTTAAAATTATTTGGATTTACACCAACATATTTCCGGAAAACTTTTGCAAAATGGCTTTGACTTTTGAAACCGACTAAATAAGAAACCTGTATAACTGAAAATTTGCGAGAGGATAAGAGATATTTTGCTTTTTCAATTCGACATCTAGTAACGTATTGATGAGGTGCAATTCCCATTGATTGTTTAAATAGTGTGGCAAAATAATGAGGACTCATCTGTACTATCTGACTCATGTGAGCAAGAGACAAATCTTTATCTAAGTTATCGTTGATGTAATCCTTAATTTCTTTTAATTTATAATTTTGCAGTCCGTCGCTATATTTTTTGAGATTAACTTTTTGCGTTGAATAATATTTTAATAAATGCACCGCTAACATATTCGCTGTTGATTCTACGTAGAGACGACTATCACTAATACTAGTTTCTAATTCTCGTTTAACTGCTAGCCCAATTTGCTTCACTAAAGGGTCATAAGCTTTTATTTGCTGTATAATTTCAATATTATCTATATTAATCGATTCATCAACCGCACGAATTAAAAAATCTGGTTCAAAACTTAAAACTATAAATTGATTATCCTGCTCAAATTGCGCTGCTGGAGAACCTTGATAAGCGGGAAAAATTCCAATATCACCTTCCCCATAATGTAGACGCTGCCAGTTTTTATTTATTTTAAAACTTGCGTGGAAGCTTTGAGGAGAAATACCAATAATATGCTGAGAAGATACAATTTCAGGAACTTGGTAGTTTAACTGTTGATGATAATTGAAATAAAAACCATTAAATAGGGAAACCGGGGTAGAAAGAAGCAAAGGCTGAGGTAAAATCTGCTTTATTTGATTGGGTTGAGAGGCATTTATTTTTATTGCTTGCTCTGTTGTCATGATAATTTATATTATTGTTATATAAAACTATATAAATTTGAAAAACTATGATAAAGAAAAACAAAGTTTACCAAGAGAGAAGAGTTTGGCAACCTCAGCATATTAATAATATCGAACTTGCCTATCGTAATTCTCCTGCTTTTAACCTTCCCGCTCATTTTCATGAGGAACTCGAAATTACGCTAATGCAGGGTAGCAATTGGAATTTTGGTTACCGGGGTGAAAAATTTACCGTTCCTCCTTTCAGTTTTACTTTAACTCAACCTGGAGAAGCACATAAAGCTAATTTTGAAAGCCATTTTAATTGTAGATTTTACGGATTGAGAGTTAAGACTGATTTATTACAAGAATTGACAGAAGAGATAAGAGGTAATTATCAAAGCTTACCGTTTTTTTCTACACCAGTAGCTTCAGATAAAGAATTGAGTCAGCTTATTTTTAAGTTTCACACCCTAGCGAAAAATTCCAGAGAATCAATTTTAAAGCAGCAGTCTCTGTTATTAACAATTTTAGAAAAGCTGATTTTAAGGTATACCGAAAATAGTCCAAGTTTAAAAAGTATAGGTCACGAAAATCAATCAATTCAGAGAGTGAAAGAATATTTAAATGATAACTATGCCCGAAATATATCATTGAAAGAATTAGCAGGTGTTGTCAACTTGAGCCAGTTTTATCTAAATAGAGCATTTAGCAAACAAGTTGGAATTCCCCCTCATAAATATCAAACACAAATTAGAATTCAAAAAGCAAAAACTTTGTTAACTAATAATTTATCTATTTCTCAAGCCGCTTTAAAAACAGGTTTTTCCAGTCAAAGTCATTTTGGTTGGCATTTTAAGAAAGTAATAGGAGTTACACCCAAGCAATATGTAAAAGAGAGCAATATCTTGATAGACGCGAACATCTGATTCTATTTATTGTTAAAGACTGTAACTGAAGCGTTTTGTTAATCATGACGGGTAAACTTGCAGAAAAAGTTGCAATCGTGACTGGCTCATCAAAAGGAATTGGCAGAGCAATAGCCCAGCGTTTGGCTGAAGACGGTGCAACGGTAGTAATTAATTATGCTCGCAGTGGTGATAAAGCAGAAGAAGTAGTCGCAACAATCAAGCAAAACGGTGGTAAAGCTATAGCCGTACAAGCCGACATGGGTAAAATACCCGACATTGAAAGTTTGTTTGAACACACGATTGAACAGTTTGGCAAAGTTGATATCTTGGTCAACAATGCCGGAGTTGGAGCAGGAGGAACGATAGCTGAAGTTACTGAAGAAGACTATGAAAAGGTGTTTTCAGTCAATGTAAAAGGCGTACTTTTTGCACTTCAGCAAGCAGCGAAAAACTTAGAGAACAACGGACGTGTTATTAACGTTTCTTCTACAACAACAATTTATACCAGTCCTGGATTAGCAATTTATGCAGCTAGCAAAAATGCTATCAAAATGTTCACTGAAATTCTGGCTCAGGAAATAGGTAATCGCGGTATTACCGTTAATACAGTTCTCCCAGGTCCCACAAGCCCTGGAATGTTTGATAGTATGCCATCTGAAGTGCAAGAAGAGGCTGCCAATAGTTCGCCATTTAAGCGGATTGGAAGTGGTGAAGATATTGCTGATGTAGTGGCTTTTTTAGCTAGTGATGATGCTCGTTGGATTACCTCACAACATATTACAGCCAACGGTGGAGCCAAAATCTGATTCAGAAATCCGGTTAGAGGGAACAGGGAAAAACATTCAATAAATAAAAAGTAACAACAACATGGCAAATCTTAACGGAAAAATAGCTTTTATTGCTGGTGGTGCTGGGAATGTTGGAGAAGGAATTGTCCGCTCTTTTCTTAAAGCTGGTGCAACGGTAATTACAACTTCTCGAAAGCAAGAAAAACTTGAAGAATTGCGAGGTTATTTAGGAGATTTAGCGAACGATAATTTTGTTCCTATAGTTGGAGATTTAGGAGATTTAGAAAGTGCTGAAAAACTCCGCAGTCAAATATTAGGACAATTCAATCGTCTTGATGCTGTTGTTGCTTCTGTTGGTGGAACTTGGAAAGGTGGGGTTCCCATGACTCAAGTGTCAATGGAAGATTGGCAAAAGTATATGTTTACAAATTTAACAACTCACTTCGTTTGCGCTCGTACTTTTCTACCCGTGCTAACAGAAAATAAAGGTAGTAGCTATACTTTTTTAGGTGGTGCTGCTGCTGAAAGTGCTATTCCAAATTATAGTTTAGTCGCAATTCCCGCAGCCGGACAATTAATGATGGCGAAGGTATTAATGGAGGAAATGAAAGATACTGGAGTTCGGGTTAATGAAGTGATGGTTAATAGTTTGGTGAATACTCGTGCAACCGAAGATAATGCAAAACCTGAATGGATAACAGCCGATGAAATAGGTGATTATGTTGCTTGGTTAACTTCAGATGAAGCGCATATGGTTAACTCCAGCGTACCTTATTTGCAAGAACAAAAACGCTAAATTGCTATTTTTGTCAGATTATTAATAAGAATAAAGAGGGAAAAGTAAACAAAAATTATCTTCTTCCTCTTCCTCTACTTACTGAGCGTCTAAGCAGTTTAATAATTCTTAGAAATAGAAAAAATAACTAAAATTCTCTCTACAATTTTTTTTATAAAATCAAACTAAGCAGAAATATCTATTAACTGAATGTTAACTAATCATTTTGGGAATTGACTTTATACATCGAGTATCTAATTACAGAAAATTTAATTTACTCGATTAATCCATGAAATTCAAAAATGTATTGCTATTAATTCTTGGAACAGCTATTACAGGAACTAGTAGCGCAATATTTCCGATTGAAAAAGTTGATGCTCAATTAATTAAACCTTTAAATAGATGTCGTCCAATTTACAATATAGATTTCAGCGCTCCTACCCATCAAAATGGACAATTACCAGCAGTAGGAACAGGACTGAAAAAAGTTTCTAGAATTAATTTTGGAAACCCTTTAGTATCTAAACAATTTGGTAGATATTTGAAAGGACAACATTTGCAGTTCGATACTAGACAAGATATCAGAAGAGAAAATCGTTACGACCAAATTAAATTAAATGTAGATAAAAAGTATTCGCAATATTTATTGAAGTTTAATCTATATACCTACAAATTTGCTGATGCTAGAAACAATCGGAATAAATTTTCTATTTTGTTCGATACACCAACTATTCAAAATTTGTATTTTAATGGGAATGGAACGATTAGCTACTTTCAACCACGCATTCCGGGTAGTGGGTCTATTTCAGGAAGAATTGGGACATTTAGAGATAGACAAGCGATATCGATGGCTATTGATATCAATTTAAAAGCAAAAAAATGGACTATTGTTCAAAATGGTAAGACAATACATACAGGTCCTTTCTATAGTAAAAGCGGTGATATTAAAGCAATCCGTTTTAATTTAGGTCACCTTAGCGATAAATATAATCTTGGGATTGTTGGACTTGATAATGTTGTATTAAATGGATGCAATCAGCTTAAATTCAAACCAGTACCAAAACCTATTCCCTTACCAAACCCATTACCAAGTCCAACACCAAAACCTATTCTACGACCACAACCAACACCAATCCTGAAAGCCCCCTAACCCCCAATATTGGGGGAAAAGAGTTTTCAAAGTCCCCCAGAATTGGGGGATTTAGGGGGCTAAGTTATATCCAAACTTAGATAGATAGGACTTCTGTGTACACCATAGCCTTATTAAGGAGAGGGGAGATGAAGCACAGCTTTATCGGGGTGAGGTCAAGCTGTACCTCAGTTACTGTAGGAACCCTATAATTACATTTTTTAAGCAGAAAGAAACTCTGCTTGATAAGTATTCATCGCTGATTCTCCCAAATCTTCTGTTAAAGGAGCAAACATTTGAGCCATTTTTCCTATCATCCCATCAACTAAATTATCGGTTGCACTTTTAACTCCTGCTCCATAATCCATTGTGGCATTAAAGTCTTCAAGAAACTCCTCAGCACCTTCTGCTGATTTATCAATTACTACAGACCAGTTACCATTACCAATTACAATACTATTATCGGTATAAACCCAGTTACCGTTACCAATTACAGTATTATTATTACCAAAGTTAAAATTACCGTTACCAATAGTTGAATTATTATCTCCGAAGTTCCAGTTACCATTACCCAGGGTAGAGTTATTATCGCTATCTTCCCAATGCCAGTTACCGTTACCTAAAGTATTGTTATTGTCACTAAAATCTAAATGCCAGTTACCATTACCAACGGTTGAGTTACTAGTAGTACCATCCCAGTTCCAGTTACCGTTACCAATAGTAGCATTGATATCTCCATAATCTCGGTTAGCATTACCAATAACAGCGTTATCGCTACCATAATCAATGTTACCGTTACCCAGAGGAATTTCACCTTCGGGAGTGTTAAATACATTTTCGGTACCGTTAAAAGGTAAAAGACCGTCAAGAGCAGCTTGGATGATAGGTAAGTCTTCTGCTATTTTCTCATCAATATTAATCGAAGTTTCTTGACCTATTAACTGCTCGAAAGAATTACCGTTATTATTGGTAAACATATCATTTCTAAACAGCGTTAAT
>JBCBHT010000376.1:0-6109 GCA_038525335.1 Cyanobacteria bacterium J06621_15
CACTGTAATTACCAAAGTTCACATCTCCTTCGGAACTGATAATATTATCAGAGTTAGGCGTAAAAGTTTGCTCAAAATTTCCCCTACCACCTCCTACCGAAATAGTAGAGAAATTACCACCATTGAAAAATTTAGTATCACCCGTAATTAAACCATCGCTAATAAGTGTGAGGTCATTTCCACTTGTTAATTTTGAATCTTTATTAATGAAAGCTTGAATATTAATCCTTTTGTCACCTTGAATTAATAAATTATTTCCTGCGCTGATAATTGCTGGTGTATAAACATTGTCTCGGATTTCTACTTTATTTTCTGCAATAATATTTATATCTTTTTCGGTTTGTAACTTTAAATGTGCTGCTTTTAGCATATTAATATCTCGTTCAGCTTCTAAGGTAATATCTCCATTCGCTTCTACCGACTTTATTTCGATATCATTACTTGCTTTTACATTTATATTACCTGCAATATTAGAAGCCGATAGTTCTACATTATTACCATCAATATTCAAATTTTTAATTCCCTTTCCCCTAACATAATTATCAACATCTCCTGTCCCTGAAATTAAAGTCAAATTATATGGTTTAAAATCATTATTTATACCTTGGTTTTTTTCTGAGAAAGATGATATTCTAATATCACCTGCAACTTCTTCTCCGGTACTAATAGTTATATCCTTAATAAAATTAGATATTTTTTCTACAGTTATATCGCCGCCATTGGTAGTTATGTCACCGCCCATAATAATTCCAAGCTCGATTTCTACATCCCCAGATGAATTGATATTGCCGCCTAGGATGACAGTATTCTTACTACTTCTAGAAAAGATATTTTCAATTTGTACATCTCCAGATGAATTTATATTGCCGTTCAGAATTACGAAACTATTACTACCATTAGCTTCGATTTTTACATCCCCAAATGAATTTATATTACTACCCAGAAATATGAAACTATTACTACCATAAGCTTCGATTTCTACATCCCCAAATAAATTCAGCGGTTCATTCAGCCCATCTAAGATAATATTGCCACTTTCTGATGAAATATTAATATTACCATTAGTTTCACCTTCAGTATTTATATTGTTAGAAATAAATATCCCAGCATTATCAGGAATTTCCGTACCAGAACCAGTTAACTTAACAACACCATTTTCAACTTCAACACCTGTTGCATTATTCAAATTACCTCCCGTCAATAGTTGAGGTAAAGATAGCGCTGTAAAAGATTGATTGGTTATTTCTTCAGGTAAAGGAAAATTTACAGAAACACTTAAACTTAGTAAATTACCTTTCTGTTTAATTCTGACCAAAGTATCTTCCGGTAAAGTCCTAATATTAATGTTCCCGCCCGGTGCTTTCAAAGTTCCGGTACTAATAACAGTTTCACCTGATAAAGTTAAACTTTGTCCTTCTTTAACTTCTAAATTCCCCGAATTTAATATTGTTCCCCCTTGAGTAAATACAGAATAATCGAAATTTCCAACCAAACTAGCATAATCATTCTTCCCAAATGCTTTAAACCAATTTACTAACCCAAATCCAATTCCCGAAGCTGTTGTTGCATGAAAAGAACCGGGAACATCCAACCTCGCACCGTTACCAAAGATAATCCCGGCTGGGTTCATTAAATATAAATTTGCATTGCTTCCCGTTACCTTAATCAATCCATTTATTACCGAAGCATCTCCTCCAGTTACTCTACCTAAAATATTCTCAATCTCAGGATTAGATTTAAAGTTAGCGGTTTGTCCTGCTTCTAAACCAAATTTTTCAAAGCTGTGGAATAAATTCTTATCTGTTCGTGTTCCACCTTCAATATTTAACGTATCCCCATCTTGATTGATAACTGTACCTGCATCGTTGGGATTTGCGGTAATTTCTGCGTTTGCACTATTTTTAATTGCATCAACAAAAATCGATGCTGACACAAATAAACTAGCGATACCGAGTAACTTTGTTATGGGTTTCATAAGTTGTATAAATCCTTTTGGCGCAGTTTGTGGTAGATTATCTTAGTGTTTAATGAAGAAAAACAGTTCTTTATATTTGTTTATCTATTCCGATGTAGAAATGAAAGTCAGATTTGATGAACTGAACCGGTGATTTTATTTCTCCCCTTGACTTGCTTCTTCATTCGGTAAGTCTGTCACAGAAACAATCAACGCACTCGAATATTAGGCAAAGCAGAATTATCCTCAAATCGAGTATCTGGAATAACTTTGAGGATATTATTATCATTGTTATTCGTAGCTTTACAAGGGTCATTATTTATAGGTTTTACCCTACCATTAGTTTTTTTTATATTAACAACAGTAGTTGTTTTTTTTCGAGTACAAATATCATCTTGTTCTTTTTGAGTTAGCTGACGTTGAACATCTGATGCTTGTAGAGTTGATTGTTGTTCGGGAATAGATTCTTGCTCGGAAATTAATTGATTATTTCGCGGTTGAAAAGTAATTTTAATTTCACCGGCTTCATCAAAAGCTCCACCTATAGAAAAAGTTTGAGGTTCGCTACTTTCTAAAGAACTATCTCTATAAGAAGCAACTATTCCCCCATTGGATATTTTAGAAATAATAGCACCAACAGTAAAACTATTAGAAGCATCAATATTCTCTTTATTTAAAGGATTGCCAAATACAACTTCTTCAATATCTACTA
The DNA here is from genome assembly GCA_038525335.1 of Cyanobacteria bacterium J06621_15. Classification (GTDB taxonomy): domain Bacteria; phylum Cyanobacteriota; class Cyanobacteriia; order Cyanobacteriales; family Nostocaceae; genus Rivularia. Next base: position 2,667 of record JBCBHT010000376.1, read on the forward strand.
CTTGATTGTTTGTATTCCTAACATTTCCAGATGTATCCACAGAGAAAGGCTGCGAATTAGCATTATTATCCTTTAATATCAAATTACCATTAGCATCTGTAAACTTAGGACCAACAATCAACTTAGATCCACCATGTTGAATATCAACATTTCTTTGTCCTAATCCAAATACATAAATACTTGTAGGAATTTGAGCAAAAACTTGCTGGTTAAAATTTCCATCTATAACATTATATTGATTAAGATTAGTTGGTTCATTTGGAGTAGGAAAAGATTCAGTAGCTTGAAATAATCCTCCTGCAAATATTTTTACATCTCCAGCAATACCCGATTTACTGGTATTTATAGTTTTAACTTGAATATTACCCGCTGCTTGCAGGTCAAGAAATCCTCTAAGATACCTTGTGGTTGTAACGTTTCCATTCCCTGCGGTTTCAATATGTCCGGTATTGATATCACCAGAAGCGGACATGGTTACCGAGCCACCTCTATTACCAGCAGCAGTGTCAATATTTCCAACTTGAATATTTCCTGGTGAAGATGGATTTGTTGTAGATTTAAAGCTCGTACCTCCAACATTTGCCGATTGAGGAATGTTTGCTAATTCACTCACACCAGCACGCAGCACTAATGATGGACCAGTATTTAGTAATTTAATATCTGGGTCGCCAGTTTGAGCAACACTACCAATTTTGTTAATAGTAATATTTCCACCCCGAATATTTCCCTTCGCTTCTACTTTTAAGGAAGAACCTGTATAGTCACCAAAATTGACATCACCATTAGAACTAATAATTCCATTTAAATTTAATCCAGGTTGACTAAAGTTTGCAGCTTTAGTAGAGAAATTACCACCGCTAGCAATACGAGCATTAGCAATAATATTATTTTCGCTAATTAAACTAAAGTCTCCACCACTTGCAAGAATAGATTGCGGACTTCCAAATGTTTGTTCTTCTGTTACTGTACCAGCTTCTAATGCTTGAATTTCTATGCCTTTATCACCTTTTATAGTAATATTTCCTTCAGCTTGTATATTAATATTTTCGTTAGTAAAAGAAGGTGAAGCCGAATCTTTCTCAATTTCAGCTATTTTGACTCGATTATTTGAGATAAAGTTAATGTCTCCACGGGCTGATAATTCAATTGCTTCAATCAATATAGAATCTGTTTGTGAATTTAAATTAATGTCTTCGTTTGCTGATAATTCACTTTCTTTAATGACTATCGAGCCGTTTTGTGAATTTAAATTAATATTCTTAACTAATGAAAGATCACTATTTTGTATTTTAATATTATCAGTTGCGTTAACAGTATAATAATCGCTATTTGAAAACCTAAAATTGTTATTAAAATCGCGGTCTCCGTCAATATTTGCACTGAGAATTTCTACATTTTTCCCTTGAATATTGATAGTCTTACCAACAATTCTGTCCGAACCAGATGGAGTAGAAACAACCGTTGTTCCAGCATCATTGGGAATTTTCACATCAGAACGATTCAACTTAACAACACCATTTTCAACTTCAACACCTGTTGCATCACTTAAGTTACCTCCCGTCAAAAGTTTAGGTAAAGATAGTGGTGTAAAAGGCTGATTATTAAATATTGCTTTAGTTTCTACAGGTAAAGGTAAACCCAAACTTAATAAATTGTCTTGTTGAGAAATCCGGATTAAATTATCTTTGGTTACAGCAGCAACAGTAACGTTTCCTCCTATTGCTTCCAACGTCCCAGTATTAATAACAGTTCCACCTAATAAGGTTAAATTTTGCCCTGGTTTAACTTCTAAATTCCCAGAATTTAATATTGTTCCCGCTTGAGTAAATGCAAAAGCATTGGGATTACCAACCAAACTAGCATAATCATTCTTATCAAATGCTTTAAACCAATTATCTTCAAATCCAATTCCCGAAGCTGTTGTAGCATGAAAGGAACCGGGAACATCCAAACTCGCATCTTTACCAAAAATAATCCCGGCTAGATTCATTAAATATAAATTTGCATTACTACCCGTTACCTCAATCGTTCCATTGATTACCGAAGCATCACCACCAGTGACTCTACCTAAAATATTCTCAATTTCTGGATTAGATTTAAAGTTAGCGGTTTGTCCTTCTTCTAAACCAAATTTTTCAAAACTGTGGAATAAATTCTTATCTTTTCGGGTTCCACCTTCAATATTTAACGTATCTCCATCTTGATTGATAATTGTACCTGCATCGTTGGGATTTGCGGTAATTTCTGCGTTTGCACTATTTTTAATTGCGTCAACAAAAATCGATGCTGACACAAATAAACTAGCGATACCAAGAAATTTTATTATGGGTTTCATAAGTTGTGTAAATCCTGTTGGTGCAGCTTGTGGTAGATTATCGGAAATTACCCAAAAGACAAAACGGTTGTTTATATTTATTTATAAGAATTATACAATTGTGAAGGTAAAGCAGAATTATTATTAAAACGATTATCAGGAATTACTTGGAGAATATTATTATCGTCATTATTTGTTGCTTTACAAGGATTATTATTCGTAGTTTTAACCTTGCGAGTATTTCCCGTTCTATTAACAGCAGTAGTTGAATTTTGTCGAGAACAAATCTCATCTTGTTCCTTCTTAGTTAACTGACGTTGAACAGCTTCTGGTTCGGGATTTTCTTGTTCCTTAGAAGTTGCTTGTTCGTTGGAAGTTGATTGTTGCTCAGTCGAATCTGGGACATTATTTTCAACAGTTCCAGACAAATTATTGTTATTACTTTCCAAAGGGGTGTTTTCTGGAATTTCTGTTGATTTAGAAGTGATTTTAATTTCACCGAAAATCTGACTATCTGAACCTACAGAAGTGGTTTCAGAGTCGTTACTATCTAAAGCACTATCTCTGAAAGAAGACATCGGTCCTCCATTGTTTCCTACGAAAGTAATAGCCCCAGCAGTAAAGCTAGTAAATTCATCAATATTATCTTCACTTATTGGAGTACCAATTGCTTCCTCACCTTCTAGCCGAACATCTGTATTAGTAACGTCTGTTTCAAATTTAGGACCGATAATAAAGTTACGACCACCATGTTGAATACTAATACTACTCGCTGGAAATCCGTTTGTATAAATACTTGTAGGAATTAGGCCACTTACTTCCTTTCCATAATAATCATTCGAATATGTCCCACTACCACCTTTTAGAAAAAATTCAGTAGCCCGAAATAGTCGTCCTGCCTCTATTTTAATATTTGCTACATTACTACCAGAGCTTGTTATTGTTTTAACTGTAATATCACCTGTTGCTCGTAGCAGGTCAACAAGTCCTTTGCCCATTTGCTGGGGGGACTTCGTTGGGGTTTTAATATGTCCAGTGTTGATATTACCAGTCGCGGATATCGTTACGGAGGGACTTGTAATATCCCCGACCATAATATTTGCTGACGATGATTTTCCTGGAGATGTAA
>JBCBHT010000377.1:0-6104 GCA_038525335.1 Cyanobacteria bacterium J06621_15
GATCATCGCAACATTGTGGGATGATCCACAGCTTCGCTGAATGCTTCGCTTCGCTCGCAATGACGATTTAAGGGGTCTAAAATCCCTGAAACGTATGCGGAGGGTACTTGTGTGTACACGCTAGCCTTATTAAGGAGAGGGGTGTATTCCATCCAACTGAGAACTGCTATATTCAAATCGTTTCAAACACCCCTCTCCAAAATAGCGGAGAGGTTATTTTTTTCGCAAAAGTTGGCAAAAGTTGATAAGTGAAAATACGATTTTTAAAGACATAAATATGGCTTTGATGAAGAGTTGACTATACCTCTGGAAACTTTAAAAGTACTGGTGTTAGGCTGCAAAGAGCTTAACAACTACTGAGATTAAATTTTCCAGGAATTATTAATATGTTTTCAAATATCTTTCAAAAAACAGCTTTATTAGGAGCAAGTACAGTCGCGAGCGTTGCTTTGACCGGAACAATGATGGCAAGTTCTGCTCAAGCTGCAACAATGTCTTATACTTCTGAATTTAGTATCACTTCAAATAATTTTGAAAGTATATTTGGAAATGGTAAAGTTGCAACGGGGGACTTTTCTTTCACCAAAACCGAATTAACTGGAGCAAATTCTGGACTATTCAGCTACAAATTAACCGACTTTAATTCATCTTTTGGAGCTTTTGGAATTAATCAAAGTCTAAATTTGAGCGATGTTAGAGCAAATCCAAATCCTTTCCTTGCAGTCAACCAAGCTTTTGTACCAGATAAATATCAAGCTATTTTACCAAGTGTAATAGCAGATGAAGATTCTAACTATATAGGAGATGGTGATTTTCCACCACCAGATTTCATCCGTGAATTTAGTGGAGAAGATTTTGCAGCATTTACGAATCAATTGACTCCACTGATATCTAATTTGTTAGAGTCAAGTGATATCAATGCTGATGCAGAAGATGTAACAGATTTAATGAATATAGCTTTTAGCGGAGGTGGAAAAATAAGTTTTAAAACTACATCTACATCAATTCCAGAACCAACCACTATATTCGGTCTGGGAATTGTAGGAGTTGGATTAACAGCAACCCGTCGTAAGCGTACAGCTAAAAAGATTAAACAAAAAACAGTTGCTTAATATTTTGAATTTTAACAACGGATGTATCTTTGTTTGATTATTGTTGCAATATCGAGCAGAGCAAAATAATAAAATTAAGTCGGAGGACGCAACTCTCCGGCTTATTTTTGTTTGTGAATTAAACAGATAAATTAATCACCTATTTACTTAAATTACTTTCCACCAATACCAGGATTCTCTTCTTTTTCAACTTCAGGTACAAAATCAGGACGCTTTTTACTTTCCCAACCAGCAGGACGCTTGGAATTGTACCAAGCAATCGAACCAATACTTACAGCAGCAATAAAACCTACTACGTAAACCAAAGTAAAAGCTAGAGGAAATTGAAAACCCTCACTCCCCGATTGCATTAACAAAGACATAAATTTTTTCTCCTAAAACAGGCAACATTACCTATGAATGTATTAAATCCAGCGTACCATTTTGGGAGAGAAGATAGAGGGGGGAGAGGGGGAAGAAAATTGAGTGAGAGAGGGAGAGAGTGAGGGAGTGAGAGAGTGAGAGAGGGAGGGAAATAATTATTAACTCCTAACTCCTAACTGTTCACTGTTCACTGCTCACTGTTAACTGTTCACTGTTAACTCCCTGGTCTAAGTCTATCGCGCCATGATTTACCGCTAGAACTTGGTGCTGCTTTCTTAGCTGGTGCAGAACGTTTCTTGGGTTTAGGAGCTACTGACCGTTTTCTCCTTACGGGAGCAGAACGCTTTTTCCTTACTGGTGGTGATGAGCGTCTGTTTCTTCTTGTAGAAGCTGGTTTAGTAGTTCTTCTCCGTCTTTGACTGCGAGATGGACTCGATTTTCTTCTAGATGAACCCGAACTTGCATTATTGCGACGACGTGTTCTAGTAGTAGATTTTGGCTGGGTTCGCGTAGTGCTTCTTCTACGACGATTTCTTCTAGTTCTTGTACGACGATTGCTACCGCTAGAACTGTTGGTAGTAGTACTTCTTCTCCTTCTTGTACTTCTACGTCGTGAAGAATTACTATTAGTTGTGGTTTCCTCGTCGGAGTCGCTTGCTTTTTTAGGTATAGCCTTGGTAATAAATCTTCTGGGTTTGATTGGCTTTGCTTTGATGGTGGCTTTTCTTCCGGTTAACTTGGGTCGGTCGGGAAACTTCTCTACTGGCATTCCTTTGATAGCTTCCTTCATAAACTGTCGCCAAGTGTAGGCAGCGGTGGTACTGTCACCATAGGTAGGTTTGTTATTATCGTTACCCAACCATACACCTGTTACCAGTTGAGGAATAAAACCAATAAACCATAAATCCCTAGCTTCGTCAGTAGTTCCGGTTTTACCTGCCGCAGGACGACCAATTTGAGCGCGGGTAGCGGTTCCAGAAGTTACAACGTTTCGCAACATCCAAGTTGTAATCGCGGAGCTATCAGCATCTAATGCTTGTTGTCCTTTAAAATCTGCCTTCCAAACTACTTCACCGTTACGACTGAGAACCTGGGTAATACCGTGAGGTTTTACGTGCTTTCCTTTATTAGCAAAGGTACCGTAAGAACTGGTTAACTCCAGCAGATTAACTTCATTGGAACCCAAAGCCATAGAAATTACTGGCTTCATTTCTGACTCAATACCCATCTTCTTGGCTAAGTCGATGGTGGGCTGGTATCCTACCTTCATTAATACTCTCACTGCGACAATATTTATTGACTTGGTAAGAGCATCTCTCATGTTTATCCAGCCCCGGAAACCTTCATCGTAGTTTTTTGGTTCGTAACCATCAACTACTATTGGTGCATCCAAGTAACCGTCCATAGGGTTCTTTCCGGCTGCAACTGCTGCAGCGTAAACAAATCCCTTGAATGTAGAACCTGGTTGTCTTTGGGCTTGGGTGACGCGATTAAACTTGTTTTTACCAAAGTCTTTACCGCCAACCATTGCTTTAATTTCACCGTTACGCGGGTCTATAGAAACCATTGCAGCTTGCTTAAATCGCTGCCAACGTCCTTGATTGCGTAATGTTCTATCTACTGCTGCTTCTGCTTTTTTCTGCCACTCAGGATTTAAAGTAGTTTCAACTACCAATCCTCCCGCTTCCAATACATCTTTTTCTACATACTTAGGCAGTTGCTTTTGAATATAAGAAATAAAATACGGTGCTTGTACCTTATATCTTTTAGGCAAACTACTTTTGACTGTTAAAGGTTCAGATACAGCTTTTTGTTTTTCAGCAGCACTAATAAACCCATCTTCTAGCATCCTTTGTAATACTAGATTGCGTCGTTGTTTAGCTGTGTCAGGATTTTCCGCAGGTGAAAACACGTTGGGAGCGGGAGCTAAACCAGCAATTGTCGCCATTTCGCTCAAAGTTAAATCACCAACCGGCTTAGAAAAATAAACCCAAGCCGCATCCGCAACACCATAAGCCCCGGAACCTAAATATACTAAATTTAAATATCGCTCTAAAATCTCATCCTTACTTAACTCTTCCTCTAACTTCTGAGCCAAACGAACTTCTTGCAGTTTGCGGTTTACCGTTTTATTTCTATTCAAAAACAGAATCCGCGCTAACTGTTGCGTGATAGTACTTCCACCTTGCACCACATCTTGCGATCGCAAATTACTAGTAGCAGCTCTTAAAATACCTCGTGGGTCGATTCCACTATGCTCTTTGAACCTTCTATCTTCCGAAGCAATAAAAGCTTGCTGTAATTTATCAGGAATTTGCTTTATTTTCAGCTTTTCCCTAGTAGCTTCTCCCTGCTGATACAAAATCGCACCGTTACCAGCTTTAATCGTTAAAGTCTTTTCTCTGGATGCAGCACTCAATTGGTCGCGAGAAGGTAAAGTTTTATCTATCGACCACACACCATAACTAACAGCCATTATGCTACCGCTGACACCTAAAGTAGTTAGAAACCAGTAGCGACGGTAAAGCGGCTTACCCTTACCGGGAAGTTTATCAAGCACCTGATTGGAAACTTTTTTGGCTTCACCAAAGAATTGCTTGGTATTACCTAAAAGCAGCTTCGCTTTTCCCTTAAAACTGTTTGGTGATGTTTTTTCTTCAGTAGAATCCGAATCACGCTGTATCTCAACCCAATGAGGAGGAGGCGATAATTTCCTAGTAATTAACTGTGAATCTTGTGAATCATCCCCCTCTTTCATCGCTCCCACCAACTCGTTCGGAAGCGTCTCTTTCGTAATCTCTTCCGAATCCTTACTGAGCGTATCGGATTTCAAAACCGACTTATTCTTGAGTCCATTACTCAAGCTATTTGCTTTGTGCCTGAACCAAGAGGTAAACTTCGCCACGTTAGTTCCTCCCTTCGACTAATTGCAGCCTAACCACCACGAAAAGCGTTCCTAATTGTTGCCCCATAATCGTGTTAGTATAATATCCTATAAATCTTTAAATAAATTCACTCTGTCCGAAAGCTTTTCTTCACATTTCCTTTAAATCAAATGTATCCGATAATACATTTGATTGAGTAATATCAATTAATTTATCATAAGCTTTAGCAATAATCTGTATTTGGGAGAAATCTTAAGTTGCATGATAGCGTTATCGCCTTGGGTAGTAATATAGGGGATTCACTGACAATTTTAGAAGCAGCTGTAAAAACTCTACATAAAGTACCAGGTATTACATATAAAAAGAAATCTAGCTGGTATAGAACCAAAGCTGTTGGACCACCACAACCAGATTATTTGAACGGTTGTGTGAGTTTAAGTGTAGATATAGAACCTTTTGAACTGCTAAAAATTTTATTAGAAATAGAAAATCAATTTGGACGAGAACGGAAAGAACGCTGGGGAGCGCGGACTTTAGATTTAGATTTGTTATTATACGATGACTTAATATTGGATACTCCTACTTTACAGATTCCTCATCCAAGAATGGTGCAAAGAGCTTTCGTACTCGTACCTTTAGTAGAAATTGTTCCAGATTGGGTAGAACCCATTAGCAAGCGTGCGATTAAAGAATTAGTAAAAGAAGTAGACTGTCGTGGTGTATGTTTAATAACAAATAACCAATAAAAAATTCAATTTAATTTTGGATTTTAACAGCTGTTGAGTAGAATTAAGCGATTATGGCATTAGGTAGAGAATTACCGCAGCTATTAAAGCAGCGTTTGTTTTACGAAGGAAGAAAATTTAATTTTGAAGTAAATCGCTTCCGTTTACCAAACAAGTCTCAAGGAGATTGGGAATGCATTCGTCATCCCGGTGGAGCTTTAGCAGTACCGGTAACATCAGAAGGTAAATTAATACTTTTGCGTCAATATCGGTTTGCTGTGGGTGGAAGACTGCTAGAATTTCCAGCAGGTACGATAGAAGAAAACGAAACACCTTTTGAAACAATTCAGCGAGAAATACAAGAAGAAACTGGTTATAGTGCAAATAAATGGCAGAATTTAGGAAAATTCGCTTTAGCACCCGGATATTCAGACGAGATTATCTACGCATATCTAGCTGAGGATTTAGAAAAATTAGCAGAACCGCCGAATTTAGATGAAGATGAAGATATAGAAGTTTTATTTTTCACTCCCGAAGAATTAGAAAAAGCTATTTTAGAAGGAGAACCAGTTGATTCTAAATCGATTTCGAGTTTTATGTTAGCTCGTTCTTATTTAAATTAAAATTCTTTCACTTTGTAGCAAACATGAAACTAATGTAGAGACGTAGCAATGCTACGTCTCCTTCAATTTAAAATCACATTTTCATATTTTATATTGCTAAAGCCACGCTCCGCTAACAACAGCACCAGGTTGAAAACGCTAGTTTTTGTTCCTCAAACGTCACTTGCTAAAATTGTGCAAATTTCTGCAACAGAGTGATTCACCAACCTACAATTTTTAGGTAATCTTAGAGATAAATAGGAGTAATTCACATAATGAATCAAAAAGAATTTATGTACTATGAGCTATTCAAAATTTACAATAGAAAGAGTTATTAAAGGGGAGCATCCCAATTTTGCACAATTAAGATTGTGATTGTCATTGCGTTAGCGAAGCGTGTCCGTTAGCGAAGCGTGT
>JBCBHT010000378.1:0-6104 GCA_038525335.1 Cyanobacteria bacterium J06621_15
CCCCAATTTGCCTCCCCTACGTGTTTTATGTCCTCCGGACACGCTTCGCTAACAATAATCAAATAGTAATCCTATATCTAGTTCTAGATGCAATTAATATTGACTTATGCAGTTTGAAGAGATTCCCCGTCCTGTCGGACATCCCTCTTCTTAGTAAGGAGAGGTGATGAAGGTGAGGTTTCGACTGTATTGGACTCAACTGAAAAGCGCTATATTGTAAGCGATTAAATGAACATCACTCATAACTCATTACTCATAGTCACATGACGGTTCTAAATCAAAATTACCTCTTTAGAGAGATATGAATATTGTTATGAATCATCCACTATTTAACTTGGCTTAAAGGAGATATGGTTGTAACAATTGTTTAAATTATGAGTGAAGAAAATAAAGAGCTAAAAAAACCTGATAGTGAGGAAAAAATAGGAACCGATAGGGGTTCTCCGGGAACTGATAGAAGTCCAAGTAGTTCGGAAAATCCATCTGATGATTCCTCTCGTTCTCCGGGAACTGACAGAGGTTTGAGTAGCTCCAGAAACACATCTGTGAATTCTGATGATTCTCCAGGAACTGATAGAAGTCCAGGTAGTTCGTAAAATATTGCTCAAAAATCCCATATATAAAAAATGTAGAGATGTTTGTTAATTACATCTCTACAATTTGATAATGCATGATATTTGTAGGGTAGTTTATGACTTGTTTTTAATGCATCGAAACCCTAAAAAAATGGAATAAATCTAGTCAGGATGCGAGTCACCTTTTCAATAATACCAACGGTACTTACCGTATTTTCTACGCTGTCGATTACTTGATTCAAAGATTTAATCGCTTGTTTAAGTTCTGCTTCTGAAGATTGCATCTTGTCTAATACAGCTTTCAAACCCTGGGTTTCTGATTCGTGAAGCAGATTATCAAAATGTAATCGGATTTTATTTAAATCGTTTTTCATTTCATCTGATTCATTCTTTAATAGTTCTTCAACTTTTGCTGAATAAAGTATTCTAACTATTTCTTTGATTTCAGTTTTTGATTGATTAGTAGTTATCATTGTTTTAGTTTGATTATTTGTTGTTTGAATTTGAGTTAATTATTAGTAGCTATAATTGTTTTAGCTCTCGTTTTGAGTGGGCTGTTGGTTATCTTGTAATAGTGCTAAAAATCTATCGATATCTTCTAAAGTACTATTAAGATATTGGGAATTAACTTTTCCTTCTACAGCAGCTTTATAAATATTTTGAAAATCATATAAAGCACCACTTGCTTTTTCGATTTCCTGTACCTGCTTATCCATTAACAGTATTTCTTTTCGCAAATCCATCCATTGTTTTGGTGATGATATTGGCTCACTACCTACTATTGGATTAATTACAAGCCTTCTTTCTCGTGCTTCTTTTATTGATTCGACTCTGGTTTTCATCAGTTCGCTAAGAATAGTTAGCATTTCTTCTTGAATTTTTAATTGTTTAAGAATTATTGGATGACGTTGTTCGAGTTCGTTTTTTAATACTCCATCAATCTTGGAGTTAACTACAAGTTTACCGATTTCACCTATCACCATAGGACGAGGTAATAAAGGACTGGTCTGAAGCTGAGAACCAATGGTTTGTAAATTTGTCGCAATACCCGTTATTTCTGTTTGTAAATTATCTGGTGCTTTAGAAACAGCCAATTGGTTCAACGTATTAAAGTATTCTCCTAACAAACTATTATGTTGGCGAATTCTGGAAATAATTTCCAGCATTTCTTTATCGTTACTCTTATAATTATTATAAAAATCAACATTTATATTTGAGAAGCTGTCATTTTGCAGTAATTTCTCAGAAGTAGAATCAATTTGTAGTTCGCTAGCTTTATCTAGTAATTCATCAATCGCGGCTGTATATTGATTACCTGTTTTTGTAATCTCTTGATATTGTTTACTATATTTACAACCAGTGGATAAAGTTGCGACTACAGCAACTAAAACGAATGATTTACGAATATTATTCAACATAATTGCTTATCCTCTATTTGATTTCCTCTACCGTTTTCTTGCGTTACTTAGATATAGAATTAATTTTTTTAACTGATGCAGTAATATAAATGTGTTTTGCTCGATTACATTAATTGATTTGTCCAACTGTAGATGAGTTATGCAGATGAAATATAACTTTATGCTCCGCTAACGTCGTTCCTTCACCGGGAAAATATTAACAGTTGGAAGCCCCGAATTTATCCGTGGATGTCACTTTATACTTTGTTGAAGCCCCTAAATTCATTTATGGGAAATTAATTACGAATTATATTCACTCTATTCTCTGAGAACCCCTCAGCCACAACCTTAATATGTAATTCGTGAGGTTCATGGGAGAATTAATTTGATTGATTAATCACACAAATGGTTATTGCTAAGATTTTTATTATTTTTGAGATAATCTTGCGACCAATCACAAGCTTGTTCTATTAGTTGTTCGGATGACTGAATTTTCCAAGTTTTAACGCTACCATCGCTACCGACAGTTGTAAGTAATTGACTATCAGAATTTGAACTAAAATTTGAACTCAAATTTAAACTTATATTTTGAATAGCAGACTGTTTTGTATTCCATGTTGCTAAAGGTAGCTGTTCGTAAGTTTTCAGATTCCATATTAATATTCGACCTTCACTATCGCTGCTAATTATCTTTTGACTATCCGAAGCAAATTCTGCTGAAGTAATTTCTGGACCGTATATTTGAAATATTCTCGTCCATTTGCTTTGTAAATTCCACAAACGAATAGTTCCGTCTTCACTACCGCTGACTATTTGTTGACCATCTCGTCTAAAATCAACACTATTAACCTTACCTAAATGACCTGTAAACGGTTTGCTTTGGGTTCGTGAAGCTAAATTCCATGTAAAAAGATTACCGTCTTCATGACCGCTGACTATTTGCTGATTATCAAAACTCAGATTGACGCTGGTCACGGAACCAGAATTTGTTTTAAATGGTTGTGCTAGAAGTTTACCCTGTCGGTTCCACAAACGAATCGTACCGTCTTCATGTCCTGTGACTATTTGTGTTTCATCCCGACTCAAAGCAACAGTTGTAATAGAATTAGAACTAGTTGGGAAAGACTTTAATAAACCATTACTTTGTAAATTCCATAAGCGAATAATCCCGTCTTGACCACCAGTAACTACTTTTTGACCATCATTACTTAAATCAAAGCTGTTTGAAACATTTTGATTTGCAAAATTACTATTAGTAAACTTTTGTGATTCCTTACCCTGTAAATCCCAGATACGAACCATCGTATCATCGCTGCTACTCGCTAATTGCTGACCATCCGGGCTAAAACTTACACTTCTCACAGGTCCCTTATGAGCAACGAATTTCTCTAATTCTTCTCCTTGCAAATTCCAAATTCTCACGCTACCATCTCCTCCAGCGGTAGCTAATTGCTGATTATTTGGACTGAATGCTATACCCCAGAGTTTACCTTGCTCTGTATTCCATTCCTCAATCATTTGCTTGCTAGCGACATTCCAAACTCTTACAAAACTATCTTCTCCAGCACTAACAAGTAATTGATTATCAGAACTAAAACTAAGACTGCTGACAGAAATTTTATGACCTACAATTTTATTTAATTCTTTTCCCTGAAAATCCCAAAATCTGATAGTACCATCATCCGAACCACTCGCTATTAATTGACTATTTGGACTAGCGGAAAGTTTGGGGTGTAGATTTTCTTCCCCAAAACTTTCCAAGAAAGCAAGACTTTTTACCGACTTTTGATGACCTTTTAATTCTCCTAATAACTTACCCTGCAAATTCCACAAACGCACGGTACCGTTATTTCCCTGACTAGCTATTAAATCACCATTTGGACTAAACTCAATTCCCCAAAGTCTACCTTGTTGTGCATTCCAATCTTGAATTAACTTACCTTGTAAATTCCATAAACGGACTATACCATCATCTCCAGCAGTTACCAGCAAATCACCATCAGGGCTAAACTTGATAGTTCTGACCGAACCTTGATGTTTTTCAAATCTCTGTAATTCCTGACCCTGCAAATTCCACAAACGAGCGGTACCATCATCACCACTAGTAGCTAAATACTTACCGTCTGGACTAAACACCACAGTTCTAACGGGTCTTTCGTAACCCTGCAAACGGTTGTTTTCTTTGACAGTATAAACTGCTTTTTGTAGTGTACCTGCAATTTCTTCTTTTAACTGAGTATCGGGTGGAAATAAACGTAAAAGTGGTTGCTTCAGGAGATTTCCTGCTTGTAAAACATCAATTATTCCATCCAAAGATTGATTATCACTTAAACTTATTTCTGCCGATTTTCTTAATGTATTCGCTTCTCTGATTTGCGAACTTCTGAGAAAGAATAAAAGTCCAATAGTCAACCCGCTTAAACCCAGAATTACGCTCACGAGAAACCGCAATCTCCAACTGACATTGAGACGTTTTTGTAATACGCTGGTTTCGACAAATTCACCTTCTAACTTATTAAACCAAACTGGTTCGGAATTAAGTTTTTGTTTTAAAACATCAAGATAGGGATTAGCATTCCAAAGATATTGTGCGGGTTTTTCTCTTTGCAACTGTTGTCGATTTTGCCTTTTCTGCCATAGCTGAATTAATTTCTTACTGGCTGTATTAAAAAAAAATTCAGCAATATTAAATGTCCTATCTAAACCATTAATAGCAAGTTTAATATTAGATTGAAAACCCGATAATTGTTCCCTACTTTTAACATCTTGCCATTCCACCGCAGCAGGTGTAAGTCGTCGCTGCAAAATTAAACTTTCTTCCTCTTCCTGTTTCCAAATCAGCAACTTTTGCCAACCCCTTACCAAAGCATCATGTGCTGGTTCTACATAGGGTTTACCTTCACTATCTTGTCCTTCCACCAGCAAACGTGCATCCGTAAAATGTTGAATTACCTTTTTTATCCGACTATTTTCCGGTTCGGGATACTCCAACTCCGATAATCCTACCCGTCTCCGCGCTAATTCTCCACCACCCACAGCTACCATCCGCAACATCAACTTACGGATAGTATCGCTATAATCAGTATCTTTTTTAACTAAATTATCAAATTCAGCATCCGCTCTCTGAGTCAGACTGCGAGTAACTCCTCCCAACTGCTCGTAATCTGTTTGAGTAATTACCCGGTCTTGTCTTGTTCCTTCTCTGACACTCTTTAAATATTTTAAATACAGTTCGCTCAAGGTAAAAGAAAGTAACGGTAAAGCCCCCGGCATCTGTATTACTTCATCAATTAACCGCTCTATCAAACCGTGCGGTTCAAAATACATTACCCTTGCTGAAGCTGGTTCTTGAATACAAGCCCGTAATTCTTCCCTAGTCATAGCCGGAACAATAAACCGAGACGCATACCAATAGGGTTCTAAAACTGTATTCGATAATTGAGGCTCAAAATCACTTCTTAACGTCAGTATAATGCGTAAATTATCTGCATAATTAGCTACTAGATTAGTTAATAAATTAAGAAAATCTTCCCGCTCCTGCTCATTACGACAAAGAGTAAATAATTCTTCGCCTTGGTCAATTACTAGTATAAATTTTGACCAAATCTTTTGATTTAACAAACCCGCAATATCATCTATATTATTCAAAGCTCTTAACGGTGATTCCCCAGGACGTATTGGTGAAAAAATATGCCATTGGGGATTTAACTGTTTAATATAAGGAATCAATCCCGCTTTCACCAGACTTGATTTTCCAGTCCCGGAAGCACCCAACACCACCGTTAACGGTTGTTCGCAAACCTGCTGATAAAGCTGTTGTGTTAAAGCTTGTCTACCGAAAAATAATTCGCTGTGTTCTTCATCAAATGATTCCAAACCACGATAGGGATTTTTTGATTCATCCAACGGTGGTGCTGGTGGTAAATTTAATTCATGTCCGGGAGAAAGAAAGATGTATTCACCCTTATCATGCTTATTTAAACACCAGATACCCGGAGTTTGTCGCAAATTGGATTTTTCTGTGGGAATTTCAACTCTATCTCGTAAATATAAATATAATTCCGTCGCTGTAATTACTCCATCCCCAGCAGGTTTACCATTTTTTGCTGGAGGATAACAATCTGCTTCCCCT
>JBCBHT010000379.1:0-6096 GCA_038525335.1 Cyanobacteria bacterium J06621_15
CTCCGATAGTAACGGTAGGGGTAGCAAAAAAAGATAGTATTCAAGCTGGATTGGGTCATTGTATGGCTGAAATGATAGCGGCTCAAATTTTTAATCAAAGAAAGGGTAAACAGATTTCTACTATTTATGGTGTTGTAACTACTGGAACTAATTGGAAATTTTTAGCACTCAAAGGTCAAGTTATCGAAGTTGATTTGAATGAATATTTTATTAGTAACTTGGGTAAGATTTTAGGAATTTTGAAAAGCTTGATTTGATATTTAATTAGAGGATTTAGAGAAAGCTGATATTAGCTAGTGATTGCAAAAAGCTATGTCACATTATCCAAAAGAATCGCAAGAATATAATGCTGTAATAGAGAACCAGCAAGATTGTAGCTTAAATATAGCGTGTTAGAACTCAGTAAATGTTGGGTTTCGCTTTGCTCCACCCAACCTACAATTTAATTCCTAACTCCTAACTTTCCTCTAAGGAACCTGCCAAATCCTCTGATGATAATTATCAATATCTGCGTAGGGGTCTACGGGTGGGTGTGAATGGTCGTGGTGGTGATGATGGTGTCCGTGGTTGTGTGAATGTCCGTGTCCGTGACTATCCGAGACTGCGGCAGTGCGGAATTTACACATTTCGCAATTCATCTTCACTTCCCCGAGTTGGGTTTCTATTTCTCGCTCTCTGAGTACGGTTAATAATTCTGGCTGCAAACCAATTTCTGGTAAAGCAGTTATGGAAATATCTGGGTATTGTTCTTGCTGTTGGGCTGTGATATCAAAGATTTTTTTCATCAAAGTACCCATAAACAAGAAGTATGGTAGAACAATGATGCGTTTTGGTTTATATAAACGAGCGCGTCGAAAACCTTCTTCTAATCGAGGATGTGTAATGCCGATAAAACAGGTTTCAACGGTGGAATAACCGCTACCTTCCCAAATAATCCTGGCTAGTTTGTATACGTCACCGTTTGCGTCGGGGTCGCTCGAACCTCTACCAACAAATAACAATACGGTATCTTGGCGGGAAATTTGTTGGGGATTATGTTCTGGTTTATCAAGTTCGGATAGACGATTGCGCCATAATTCGATAAATGTCGGTGTAATTCCGAAATGTCTGCCGTAATGAAACTTTAATTCGGGATATCTTAGTCTAGCGCGGTCTAACTCGTTGGTGATATCAAATTTATTATGTCGGGCTGCAAACAGCAAAATTGGTAAAGCAGAAAGTTCGGTGTAACCGTTTTTGATGCATTCGTCCACACCTTCTTGAATTGTTGGTTCGGTTAATTCCAGAAAACAAGGTAATACCGGACGAGAATTATCTAAAGCTTGATAAGCGCTAGCAAAATCTAACAAAGCCTGTTTTCCTTGTGCATTCCTCGTACCATGCCCAATCATCAGTAAAGGACGCTTCATTGGTAAAGGAGGTAGCTGTAGGTTTTGATATTGTAATTTGCTTGAATTTGAATTATCGATAGTTTGCATTAGTTTTTAAGGCTCCCTTCCCGTGCAACGCAGGATATAAAGTGAGCGAATAACAGATAGGCATTCTGGCTTAGAGGGTTAGGAGTTAGGAGTTAGGAGTTAGGAGTTAGGAATAAAAAGTGATGGTTTAATAATTTTGGATTTACTTAATCAAATAAATTATCCAATCCAAAACTCATAACTTTATTTATCATTACTTTTCACTCGTTCTTGTAACTCTTAACTCTGTCTTGGAAAGTTTTGGGGACGGAAACCGACACCCCAAACTTTCCGCTAACTCTTAACTCATAACTCTTTTACAGTTGCGGCACAGCCCCGGAATTTCACCGGAGTTTCCCTAGTCTATTATGATTCGCGTTTAGTTATATTAGCTGAATCCGCGTCTTTTACGAAATGCTGCGGTGGGGGATAGTAATTAGTAATTCGTAAATTAAATCCAACAAAAAATTGCTCGTACACGTCCCAACAGATTTTATCAAAAAAAAATTTGAAATTCTGACAACCTTTCTATACAGCTACTCTAACAACGTATTTTCGTCGATTAAATGACAAGATTCGCAACATTAATGAAGCTATTCTCAATTAATAAAATTTCTGTTATTTTTTATTACAATATATGGTCTTAAATCCATGAATGAAATTTTCAGATATTGAGTTTTGTAAATCCAAATTTTTTTGATACTGAAATAAAAATCATAAAGCCGTGTTTCAACGGTTGAAAATTTAAATTTATAGCTTTTTCTTGAAATCCAAGACTGTTAACTGTTTACTATTAATTCTTTTTTGATAACTGAATTATGATTCGGAAAGATTTTATTGATTTTTGCTTTATCAAGATTCATGTGACGCTGTAAAACTGAGGAAATAACGTCTCTAAAATCTGTTGTTATTGCTAAATCTCTTCCTTGATAAAGTTGATTTTGAGATAATCCAGGAAAGTCCCCATAAATTTGACCACCGCGAATATTTCCGCCTAATAACCACATGATGTTGCCGTGTCCGTGGTCTGTACCGCCGTTTCCATTTTCTTTTACTGTGCGTCCAAACTCGGATATCACGACTATATTAGTATTTTTATAAACTTCGCCTAATTCTTTGTGTAAAGTCGCTAATCCGTCACCCAATCTTTGTAAACGTTGAGATAATTGTCCTTTACTGTTCCCTTGATTAATATGAGTATCCCAACCACCTAAACCTAAAAATGCGAGTTCAATTCTCGAATCCCTCACCATTAATCTTGCTAAACGCTGAGCATCTCTAGAAAAACCTTTAGGTAAAGGTGCGCCATTATTAGCTAATTTCATTTCTACATCGGTTTCCATCAAAGCTTGACGGGATTCTTTTGCGTCGCGATATGTTTTACTCAACGCATCATCACCGCTATATAATTTATCGAATGCTGCCGTTAACTTCGGATTATCGATAGGTAAACGCTTGGCAACTCTACGACCTGCGGGAATTGTTGCAACCGGAGCATTTCCAGCCAAAATTCGTGGAATATTAGAACCTACATTTACAGCTTGAATCGGATTATTTTCGACCGTCATGGCAGCTAAAAGCCGATTCATCCAACCATCCTTAGTAGTTTTAATTCCAGGGGTACCAGTTTCCATATATTCTTGAGCATCAAAATGGGAACGAGTTGATTCTGGAGAACCACAAGCATGAACAAAAGCGAGATTTTTCTGCTTCCACAAAGGCATTAAAGCAGCAAGACTCGGATGAAGTCCAAATTTTCCATCTAAATCCAACACACCACCAGGTTTACCCGGTTGAGGAATAGCAATTCGTTTTCTCGATTGATAATAAGCAGGTTCGGTGTAGGGTACGACAATACTAAGTCCATCAACCGCACCACGGAGAAAGATAACTATCAAACGTTTCGAGTTAGGACTATTAGCTGAAGTATTTTTACTTATCCAAGCATTAGCACCGACTGTAATTAAACTTGTAGCGGAAAAAAGACCGGCTTGCTGAATGAATTTACGACGTTCCATAAAAAGAGTTAGAAATAAAGAATTAGAAATTAGGAGAATATTCGTAGTGAGAGCATCTTGCTCCCTAATTTTAATATCTTTGACTTATCACTAACTATTTTCCCAATTCCCAATCCCTAATTCCGCTAAGATTCTATCGATAAAATTTCAAGTTCATTAAATCCCGTTTGTTCATCAAAGCTTCTATAAAAGCCGAAATTTTCAACGATTCCAATAACGATTTCAGCCGTAGTGTAAATTATGCAACCATCACTGAGGTGTCCGCCTATAACTTTACCTTGTCTGTCAGCAATCATAATATGAATGTGGATTCCTGTAGCGGCTAAAGTACCGTTAAGAGAAAGTATTTCAAATTTATCTGTCAATACCGTAGTATCCTGCTGATTGGCGAAGCGGATTACTGCTTCTTTTAAGCTACCAATACCAGTTAATATAAATCCTGCTTGAATGTTTTGCTCTACTGCAAAGCTGTTTAAACTTTGTCTTAAATCTGCATTGGGTTCAAGCCTAATAGGAAATACTTTCATCACTTACCCATTTCATGTTCCAAATCCTGCTTGCTAAATTACAGTATTTCAGCTTTCTCGGACTGATGCAATATCTAATACGAGCATCTCTACTTTGATGTTAGAAGTATTTTTAAGCTCGGAGGGGTTCCACCCCCTTTTTAGCAATTAAAGAACAAATCTATCAAGAATTATTCACTTTTGTGCTTTGTCATGCTTGCAAAGTAGAATCATGGATATAACAATAAACATCCAGATAAATTAGAATTATTATCAGTAACATTACGGAAGCGTATAGAAAAAAACATTTCTAGAATATACCCTAAGTTTCTATTTTATTTTATCGGGATGCTACATATGGCAGAACTGCTGCCTCGATGTCAAAATCTAAAGGAACAAGTAGACTCTCTAACGCAATTTTTGCAGCAAGAACCTTATGCGGTTTCTTGTGATGTAAATCCGACTCAAACTTCGTTGGGAAAAGTAATCTCTCCGAGGTTTGAAATCGTATTTGCGGGGGCTTTTAGCGCTGGTAAGTCAATGCTTATTAATGCGTTGTTAGAGCGGGAATTACTTTATAGCGCAGAGGGACACGCTACGGGTACGGAATGCAAGATAGAGTATGCACATCCCGAAAATGAAAAGGTTGTTCTAACGTTTTTGAGCGAAACAGAAGTTAGAGAGCAGGTGTTTTCTTTGTGCGAACGTTTGGGATTGCACAAAGTTGAGAATATCAATCGAGAAGATGCAATTGAATTGTTACGTCAAGGGAGCGAAGCTATCATCCTTTCTGAAGGTGGTGAAAGTAAGTCAGAACGTGCAAAACAGGCTAAAGCATTAATTTTATTGTTGTCGGGATATGTAGCAAACCGTCAGCATATTCATACGATAAATAACGCTACTTACTCGATGGAAGAGTTTAATTTTAATAACCTCAAAGAGGCTGCTGGATATGCACGTCGGGGAAGTAATAGTGCGGTTTTAAAGCGTATTGAATATTATTGCAACCATCAGCTTTTGCAGGATGGTAACGTCATTATTGACACTCCAGGAATTGATGCACCCGTAGAAAAAGATGCACAATTAACTTATGAAAAAATTCAGCATCCCGATACTTCTGCGGTGGTATGTGTCTTAAAACCTGCTTCGATGGGTGATATGACAAAAGCAGAAACTCAACTTTTGGAAGTTATAAAGAATAATCCAGGAATCAGAGATAGGGTTTTTTACGTTTTTAATCGTATTGATGAAACTTGGTACAATGACGATTTAAAGCAAAGACTAAATAATCTAATTGATAATCAGTTCCAGAATGAGAATCGAGTTTTTCAAACCAGTGGGTTATTAGGATTTTATGGTAGTCAAATTAAACAAGCTAGCCAAAAAGATAGGTTTGGTTTAGATAGTATTTTTGTGGATAAAGTTCAGTCGGTAGCTGATAAAACGAGCGATGAAATTACCGATAAAAAACAAGCAGAAGAAGCTACACCGCAGTTTGTCTATGAATTTCTACGTTATTGCACTGCTTCTGGTAAACTACCTACAGATAAATTTCGCATATCTGTAAATAATTTTGAAACTCAAAATCAGAATTACGTCAGAATCTTATCAGAACAAGGAATATTATTAATTAACCAGCTAATTCAGGATAGCGGTGTGGATAATTTTAAAACAGCAATTACTCGCTATCTTACTCAAGAAAAACGTCCGGAGCTATTTAAAAATCTAGCTGAGGATTTAAAAGATATTTGTATTCCTATCAAAAAATATTATCAAAAAGTTCGGCGTGAATTAGACAGTCAACCCCAAGAAATTGAGGCTATGAAAGCCCAAGAATTACAGCTTCTCAATCAGCAATTACAGCAAGTAGGAAACGATTTTCGCGAGCATATTGCACAAGAAGTAAACCAAATTGTGACTAATGCTTGCGAGAAATTTGAAAGTGACTTCAATCAATTACGTGCCAGAATGATTCACCGTTTAGATGAATTACTGGATACATTTTCCGTTGCTGACACATATAAACGTGCCACATTGAGTCATCCCCGCAACGCTACAGCACCTTTAATTGGCATTTTGGTAGAAGCACTTTACTATCTTGCGAATCAATTGGAA
>JBCBHT010000380.1:0-6052 GCA_038525335.1 Cyanobacteria bacterium J06621_15
TTTAGATAATATTACGATTAAAGCCCAACCAGGAGAATTTATTGCTATTGTTGGTCCTTCTGGAAGCGGAAAGTCCACGATTTTTAGATTACTATTAGGATTTGAAACCCCCGAATCTGGAACTGTATTTTATGACAACCAAGATTTATCAACATTAAATATTACAGCAATCAGAAAACAGTTGGGAGTAGTGCTGCAAAATGGCAGAATCATGAGCGGTTCTATTTGGGAAAATATAGCTGGTGGTGCTATCGTAACCCAAGATAAAGCCATACAAGCCTTAGAAATGGCTGGTTTATCAGAAGATATCAAAAGTATGCCAATGGGAATTCATACCCTCGTTTCTGAAGGTGGAGGAAATTTATCCGGGGGACAGCGACAACGGTTATTTATTGCTCGTGCTTTAGTACATCAACCACAGATATTATTATTTGACGAAGCTACATCTGCATTAGATAATCGCACCCAAGCAATAGTTACTCAAAGTTTAGAACAGTTAGGAGTAACAAGGGTAGTAATAGCCCATCGCTTGAGTACGATTCGTCATGCTGATAAGATTTACGTCATGCAATCTGGAAAGATTGTCCAACAGGGTAGTTTTAATGAATTATCGGCTGTGGAAGGGTTATTTGCCGATTTAATCGAGAGACAGATGGTTTAATATTTTGTTAAATTTATTAGAACAATTCACCGTAACCTAAACCACCATTAACATTGTTTAATTCATCAACGGTTAATTTAGAGGGTTTAGAAGAAGTTTTAATTTGCTTGATACTTGCTTGATTTTTAGTTTTCAAATCTTTGTTTTTCATGAGTAATAGCCAAATCACATGTTAATTAAAGTAAACTAAAAAAGATTATACACTGATATATCAAAATAATTTGCTTCTGTAGAAAAATATTTATTAACAGGTAATTGAGACTGTGTTTATATCACGATAAATAATTACGAAATAATAAATCTCTATAAAGTTGGGCTATATAATCAAGTGACTTTATAGAGAAAAATTGGTTGTTATTTGGGTGTAAGTAGTCGTACAAAATTAATTTGACATTCTAAAACCTTCAAGTCCTTGCGATTTCTATCTCCCTCCGGGAGACGCTACGAAGACCGTTCCTCGCAATGACAATATACAATTAATTTTGTCTAAGCACTTAACTAAATTATTGCCATCACTGACTTTAGCCCATGCTACCGTTAACGCTATTAAATTTCTCGATATTAAATCTAGAAAGTTTTTTAGCAGTTGTATGTTGCTTGATATTTGATTGCTGCTTGGACTTAAAATCTTTGCTTTTCATGATGATTTAATCATGTTTCAATCAATGTTGGCAATTGAAAATACACTACCAAGAACTACTTCCTTGACCACCACTTGCAGCCCACCATCCACCATTGACATTATTCAATTCATCGATGGAAAGCTTGGACAATTCTTTACCTTTATCCTGTTTGATAGATTGTTGTTTCTTGAGTTTTAAATCTTTTCTATTCATCATCAGGGTTATAACCAATCAAGTTTGATTGAATTATCATATACCGATTCAAGAAAATAATCATTAAAATATTTGTAAAAAGAATATTCGCTTTATTAAGCTTGGTTTAGTAATATTGCCTTTAAAAGCTTAAAGTAATGAAAATGCTCAAAAAAGACAGTAAATACTATATATAAGTCAAAAAAGACAAATAATCTATATATCGAAAAAATTAAATTTACAAAATATAAAATTATATGTCTGAAGAAAAACGTACTATGTTCCGCGAAAAAGCACTCGAACGTCTATCTTCTCCAGAACGTTTAGATACATTAATGAGAGTGGTTGCTCCTAAAGATTGGATACCTTTAGGAGGATTGGCTTTCTTTGCAATGCTAGCTGTATTTTGGAGCATTTTTAGCAAGATTCCTATCACAGTAGCTGGTAAGGGAATTGTCATAAATCCTCGTCGGGTATCACAATTTCAATCTCCGATTTCGGGACAGTTGCAATCGCTAGAGGTTAAAAACGGACAGTGCGTTAGGAAAGATGATATTTTAGGGATTATTGACCCTGCCCCTATTAGACAGCAATTACAGCAGCAACGGGATAAATTAGCTCAATTAAGACAGCAATTTGCAAAAACTAGTTTAGTACGACAGCAGCGAACGGAATTAGAAACCGAAGCCATTACAGCAGAACGTAAAAGCTTAAAACAGCGCTTAGAAAATCTGCTTTCATTAAGTCCTCAAATAAACAAAGAAGGATTAAATAGCATATCCCAACAGCGTCAAAGTCTTGAAGAACGACTTCGAGATGCAAAAGAATTAACACCAATATTGCAACAGCGACTTACAAAACAAAGAAGATTGCAAAGACAGGGAGCGATTTCCCAAGAAAGAGTTTTACAAGTAGAGCAAGATTATCGTAAAACTCGTCAGAATGTATCCGAGATTCAAGCACAGTTACAGCAATTACAATTACAGAAAACACAGCTACAGCAAAAATATCAAGAAAATCTCAATAATATTACTCAAATTAAAGCAGAATTAGAAAAGTTAAATATTCAAAGTAAAAGACTGGAACAGGATAATCTAGAAGCTAGCAATACAGAGAAGAATAAAATTCAAGAAGCATTACAAAATATCGCACGATTAAGAAAAGAAGTTGCAGATAACAGTATGATAAAAAGTCCCCATGCAGGATGTATTTTAGAGATAACCGCAACTGTTGGACAATATCTCCAACCTGGAACTCGTTTGGGAACGCTACAAATATCCAAGGAAGTTAACGACAGTAAGAGTGTTGCATATTTTGCAGTTGCAGATGGTAAAAAGATTAAACCCCGGATGCGGATTTTAATTACTCCCGACACCGTCAAAAGAACTAGATTTGGGGGAATTGTGGGAGAAGTTGTAGAAGTATCTCCTTTTCCTGTCACATATGAAGGTGCTACTTCCGTTGTAGGAAATCCAGAAGTTGTAAACACAATTATGGGTAAGGAAGGAGGAAAAATAGAAGTAGTTGCGAAATTAAAACTTGATTCTGATACATTTAGTGGTTACAAATGGTCGTCTTCTCAAGGACCAAATTTAGAAATTTCTTCAGGAACAACAGTAACGGTTAGAGTAACAGTAGAAGAACGTTCTCCGATTAGTTTTGTATTACCAATTCTGAGGGAATGGAGTGGAGTCGAAAATCTTTAATTTCCTTAGATTGGTGATAATTAGTAAATATAATTAATAAGTCGGAGACGTAGCACTGCTACGTCTCTACACCCGTATCTACGAAACCTGAAAAACTCTAGCAATATTTTCTACTAACTCCTTTTCCTCAGCAGAAAATTCTGCGTCAGCCATTGCTAAATCATTACAAACTAGCAAAACCTGAGCTTTGACAAGTTCGCTTTCAATACGAAAGTTTATATCTTCTAAAAGAGCATTCATATCTTCTTTATCTGACAAAGCTCTTCTAATTTTGGGTGTAACTTTTCCAAAGTAAAATTCTAAGGATAAAGGTGACTCCCATTTGATATTGCTTGCATATTCCTTAATTGCTTCATCTTCTGAGAGCTTAAGGGTTTTATCGCTATACATTACCGTCATCATTAATTCGATAATGGCTTCTCGTTCGTTTTGAGTCACATCAAGATTCGCGATTTCACTTAGAGATAAACGTAATTTTTCTCTCATAAGTTTTTTTACCTAATATTAAACCGTTTCAATAATATGTAACTCAAAAAAATTATTAAAGTCGTTTAGAATACATTTTCTCCAAGAATGAGTAGTATTTATAAGCATTAATCTCTTACTTCTTACTTCTTACTTCTTACTTCTTACTTCTTACTTCTTGCTTCTTACTCATTACTTCTTACTCATTACTCCCTAACCTTCGCCTTTACTTGCTAAATTATCGTTAATATTATCTAAGATTGTCACATCAAGAAATCTTGGTTTATAAGTTGCAACGAAGCTTAATAACTTATCTAAATCTTCTTTATTAGTTAATCCGATGCATCCTGCTGTTCCGTCTTCCCCATTACTCTTTTCAAAAGACGGGTCTACATGAAAACCTAAAGCTGAGCGTCCGGTTCTGAACTTTGGCTGTATCGGTAGAAAATGGTCTCCTGCTTCAGCTATTGAACCAGGAATAGCAGCAGTCGCAACAGTATATTTACCATCTGGTAAAGGAGCTTCGGTTCCGCTCTGATGACGATTTCTATCTTGTGTAAAGGTTCGTCCAGACACACTGACAAAGCTATGTACTAATTTTCCATCAGCATAGAGACTAAGCCTATAAAGAGGATTATCTTGAGTATTGGTCTGTCCCGTCGGTATTAAAGTCATGAAATTACCAGAATAATTGAGCGGATTAGTGTTTCTAGCAGCAATTTTTTGGTCTTCTGACTTAGGTTTTGGCTTTGGTTCTATCTGCTTCGGAATTTCAGGATTAGGGTTACTAGCTTTCTTGTTTTGTTTGCTGGGGAGACAACCAACAAGTACAAAACAAATTACAGACATCAACGCAATTCGGATTAACATCACATCAGACCATTGTGATTTTCAATGTTCCTTAACTGTAGTTGTTACTTTATACAGTTAACCTGAGAAAAATCACTTAATTTTATTTAGGTAGAGAATTAAGTAGAAATAGTGAGGGATTAGGAATTACACCTATTTCAGAAAATTAATTTTTGAGTAGAGGGGGTAGAGGGGGAAGAGAGGGTAGAGGGGGAAGAAAAAGAATATCTACCTATTATCCCTAGTTGCTAATAAACTTGAAGTTAAGATTTTTGCAAGCTTTAAAATTCTTGTTAAATAAGGGAAATTTTTAATTCAGATTCTTTATTATTTAGAAATTAAGAGTTAATACGATAATTCTACCCCCTCTCCCTCTTCTACCCCCTCTACCCCCTCTAATCTTTATTCCCTATTCCTAATTCTTCCATAACACCGAACCACTCATCTGGTGTTCTCAAAGTTTGTTTGAGAAAGTCATTGGTAATACCACTAGAATTTGCTCTATACAAAAGAGTTGCGTATCCATACTTACGAGCTTGTTTTTTGAAATTATCGACACCGTGAAGAGAAATTAATTCGGCTAGTTTTTCTTCTACCTTAAGAGTTATTTTTGGTGCTGTTGCTAATAAATCATTCATCCACTGCTCTTTCTCAATTAGGAAAGCAGTTAATTCTGGATTTCTTGAATCCTTGAAATCATGACAAATTGCTTTTATTTTATCCCACTTATAAGTATTCCAAGGTTTAGCTTTGGTGACGGGTAGCTGCCATTTTACCAATTCTTCGCGCCAATAATCTTTAGCTGCTTGTACCTGGAAAGTTTCAAAACTGGGTAGTATTAATGCGGTCAATCTTTTACCATGACAAGCTCCGGTATCAATTCCGTACACTTTTCCCTCAACTATTAAGGGATTTTCTTCAAAAACACGATGACCAAAAATAACTGGTTTCTTACCGGAATATAAATCGCTCCAATATGTATTTCCGTAGCATTTACTCAAATGCTTTTCACCGGAAGTACAACCACATAAAACTTCTTCTCTTTGCTGTTCGATGGGTATTCCATCTTCTACAGCAGCATGAACCAGAATTGCTGATTCGGTTTCATGATAGTAAGGTAAATGACTCACCCATTCCAAAAATTCATTGTAGCGTTGACCGAACTGTAGTTTTACAATTTCTTGGGAATAAGAAAGAGTTTGATTTAAATGTTTGCGTTCGTGATTACCCATCAACACGATGGTATTGGGACGATTTCTGAGGAAATCATATACTTTAACCGAATCAGCACCCCTATCTACAATGTCTCCCAACGACACCAAGCAATCTTCATCGGTCAGTTGTACTTTTGCTAGTAACTGAATCAGTTCTTCGTAGCAACCATGAATATCACCAACTACTATTGTTCGCATGGTTCGGGTTTGATGCTTAAGGGGCTTATCTGCTTATACAGTATAGCTTAGAGAAAATTGTAGTGCTGTATATAATTGTATATAGCGTTTCTCAGTCTATTGAAGTACACCTGGAAACCTCACCCCTAACCCCTCTCCTTATTA
>JBCBHT010000381.1:0-6048 GCA_038525335.1 Cyanobacteria bacterium J06621_15
TTAGGAGTTAGGAGTTAGGAGTTAGGAGTTATAAATTATTAATTTCCCTCTGCTCCCTCTGCTCCCTCTGCTCCCTCAGCTCCCCCAGTTCCCTCAGCTCTCTTCAATAAGGGGGACAAATACCCTGCACCTCTTGGGGAAGTTTCTTGCAGGTGTCGTTAAATGATTTAGGCTGGATTAACCACCATGCTAATAATCCTAATGCGGTACCTACTAAAAGAAATAGTAATAATCCTGCGAGCAATACTATTGGATTGCGTAATTGTTTTTTCTTTACAGGTGTAGGAGCTTTTTTATCAAGGGGTTCGTCGTCGGAAAGTCGTAAATCTAATAGTGCTTGAGAACTTTCTGCTAGTTCTGGTTCTTCTTGTGGTGTTTCTCCTTCTAAAACTTCGATATCGGAAGCTTTGGGACTGACTATAGCTAAATAATCTGGAATTACTCGACAATGGGTAATTACTACGGAAATATTATCGTGTCCATTTTTTTGATTGGCTAACTTAATCAAAGAATCAGCAGCTTCTTGAGGAGAAATGTCACCCGTTACTACTGGTAAAACATAATCGCGCCAATAATGTTCTATTAGGTTATTGTCACTCAAACCGTCGGAACACAATAATAATATTCCATCTTCTTCTAAAATAAAGCGTCTAACTTGGGGGTGGAGAAATTCCCCTTCTTTGGTACCCAACGCTTGAGTTAAAGCAGTACCATCAGGACGCTGTAATGCTTTGCGATACAAACTGCGACCTTGAAGTGCTTCCCGTTTTGCAACATCATCATCAACTGTAAGCAGCTGACAGTAATTGCGAGTAATCCAGTAAGCGCGACTATCACCAACGCTTGCTAAATAAAGCTCGCAGGCATTTTCTGAACGCCAATTAGCCGCAGTTACAATACTTTGGGGTATCTGTACCGACATGACCAGCGTTGTAGCCATACGTTCTCGTTTTTCGCGTTTTTGCTGGTTGTTAGCATTGCAAATCAAGTTATTGACAACTCGCAAGCTGGCTTCAATTTGCTGTTTTAATAAATTTGGGGATACGATTTCAGATTGCTGTGCGACTTCAGCAAGTAAAGCCTTGATTTGCAATTTTACTGACTGTACTGCTAAAGAAGAAGCAACTTCACCACCTTCATGTCCGCCGATACCATCACACACCACAGATACTTTGGGTATTAAAGAATCTCCTTTAGAATCCCTAGCGCTAGGGAAACAATTGTCTTCATTTCTGGTTAACTGCTCTCCTTTATCTGTAATTCCAAATGTTGTTAAAGTTAAAGGTAATTCTGCGGACGCTGATAGCAATATTTGATTTAACCGGGTTTCAATAGCATCAAAATCAACTACACCGCTACACATCTGCTTGACAAGTTTTTTTAATGGACTGTTAACTTTTGTGTGCGAAATAGCTACAATCGGTCGCCAGCATTCTCCTAACTGCTGTAAAGATGTTGATACCGTGGGGTTTTCGATAAGTTCAAGTAAACGCACGCACCAACCCTGTACGCGCAAATTTTCCGGAACTAATAGACTACCATTCACTCCCAAATCGGATAAAGGCTTCCATAATTCGAGAATTTGCCACAACCAGTAAACCTGTCTAACAGCAGTTGAATGTTCCCAAATATCCGTAATCGCTGGATATAGGCTGCCTTTATCGTTAATAGGAGCATTTTCTAGCAATAAAATTTTATCTTCGCTGTCCTGACGCAAGCGTGTAAATCCGTATACATGAGGAATGTTTAATTGATATTGATGTAAACGTAAATAGGGAAGAACTTCTTTCGGTAATTGTTCTGACACTTCCGGTATAACTATAGGTTGAGTATCCAACCAAATCTGAGGAGAAATCACTTCATAGCGAGAAGCAATTATTTCTCCTGGCTCAAAATTATATTTTTTAGAATCTACTGCCCAAACATACCGATATACAATCGGTGTAAAGCAGTTAGCACAAAGACGATTACCTACTGTATTAACGGGGTCAGTACAGTGAGGATTCGTGCAATAAACTTTTCTTTGAGTCGAAATCATCAGGTATAAATTCCATTCAATAGAATTAAGACGTAAATTTCAGTGACAACTCGCAGCCAAAGAGTTTAAGCTTCGACTAGACTAAGTGGGTATCCTTTTAATCAAAATTTGTTATTAGAAGTAATCAAAATTTACCGTAAAAAGAACAAATTTATTTTTTTGTTTTGAGAAAATTTGAGATTAGCAACTGTATTTAAATTATGTGCTTGAGCGTGTATTCAAATTTGATACCGCGAAGCTTAATAAAATCTTGGTTTTTGAGGTAGCTAGGAAGCTTGTAGTTAGTATTGTTTTACTTCCATAATTGATAATTGAGCCTTCTTTGTACTAGTAAGTAAGAATCAATTTATCCTGAATGTAGATTTTAGGATGATATATGACCATTACCGTAATCTGGCTGATAGTCGGAGCCTGTTTTTGTTTATCCGAATTATTTATTCCGACTGCTTTTGTTGCTTTTATGATGGGGCTGAGCGCCTTTATCGTCGCATTATTATCTTTAGCTGTGGGAAGTTTGTGGCTGCAAGGTTTGTGCTGGTTGCTGCTTTCCACATCGTTAATAGTGCTTACCCGTAAATATATTTCACCACCACGACGTAAATCAAAAATTAGGGATGCAGTTTCCGCTGAAACTATTACTGAAATACCTGCCGGTAGAACTGGACGAGTTTTATATGAAGGTAATTCTTGGCGAGCGCGATGTGATGACGAATACGCTTTTATTGCTCCTTATCAAAGAGTTTACGTAGTTAGACGTGAAGGTACAACTTTGATTGTAATGCCTGAAAATATTTTGCACTCTTAGTTTTCATTAATTCCAGTATTTAACTTTGGTGTTTAATTTTCATCTTTGGGGTCGGTATTTAATTTTCATGTTTGAAAAATATTCAAGAAAAACTTAGGAGAAAACAAAAAGACAATGGAACAATTATTTTTACTGATATCTCTAGCTTTAGGTGGTTCTGCTTTAGCTGGTAGCGTAAAAATTACGAATCAAGGAAACGAAGCTTTAGTGGAAAGATTGGGTAGCTATAACAAAAAGCTAGAACCGGGACTCAGATTTATTTTTCCTTTTGTTGATAGAGTTGTTTTTCACGACACTATTCGAGAGAAAGTAATAGATATTCCCCCACAAAAGTGTATCACCCGCGATAACGTTGCTATCGAAGTTGATGCTGTGGTTTATTGGCGAATAATGGATATGGAGAAAGCTTACTACAAAGTAGAAAATCTCCAAGCAGCAATGGTCAACTTAGTTTTAACTCAAATCCGTTCCGAAATGGGACAGCTAGAACTTGACCAAACATTCACAGCCCGTAGCGAAGTTAACGAAATTCTATTGCGAGACTTGGATATTGCTACAGACCCCTGGGGAGTAAAAGTAACTCGTGTAGAATTACGAGATATTATTCCTTCCAAAGCAGTCCAAGATTCAATGGAACTACAGATGTCCGCAGAACGTAAAAAGCGGGCAGCAATTTTAACATCTGAAGGGGAAAGAGAATCAGCAGTTAACAGCTCTAGAGGTAGAGCAGAAGCACAAGTTTTAGAAGCAGAGGCAAATCAAAAAGCAGTAATTTTACGGGCACAAGCTGAAAAAGAAGCTACAGTATTACAAGCCCAAGCAGAACGCGAACAGCAAGTACTCAAAGCTCACGCTATAGCTCAATCATCAGAAATTCTTGCTCAAAAAATCAAAGAAAACCCCAGCGCTCAACAAGCATTAGAAGTATTATTAGCAATGGGTTACTTAGACATGGGTTCATCAATCGGAAAAAGTGACAGCGCTAAAGTCATGTTCATGGACCCCCGAACAATTCCCGGAAGCATCGAAGGTATTCGTTCCATCGTCTCTGACGCTCAGTTGGATAAGAATGGGAATGGGTAATTGGTAATAGATATTGGAGGGGGAAAAGGGGGTAGGATAAATTATTGCTACCAATCCCCAATCCCCAATTCCCAATCCCCAAAATTAACAAGCTTGTTCTGCATGACATTTTTCGCATAAGCCAAAGAATTCTAAAGTGTGGTAAAAGATTTTAAAATTTTGGTTAGTTTCTAGTTCAGTTTCTAATTGATGAACTGGACATTGTTTGATTGGAATTGACCTACCACACTGCAAGCAGGTTAAATGATGTTTATCTTGCTGCGCTAAGCTATACAGCGCTTCACCGTTAGTTAAAGTTCTTACCTGAACTAATCCTTCAAGTTTCAAAGCTTCCAACGAACGATAAACTGTTGCTAAACCCATACTTTGATTGTTATTACGCAGTTCCACATATAGATTTTGAGCGGAAATGCCTTGTTTAATGGATTTGAGCAAATTTAGAATCCGCTCTTGACTTCGGGTACGTATGGGTTTCATATAACGATAACTATTTAAATAACAGCAATAAAGATTTTCTATTACCACTTCTACTTTTAATTTACTTCAATCGTTTGACAATATAATTTTCATTTAGTAACCGCAGGAAGATATAGTATACCCAGAGCAGCATTGGGTAAGATTAAGTGCCAATTAAATATCAAGCTAAAATTTTTGTAACTCTTCGTCCCTCTGTTTTAGACCCAGCAGGTGTTGCTGTACAATCCGGATTAAAACAGATGGAATACAACAATGTCGAACAGGTAAGAATTGGAAAATATATCGAATTGACCATTACTGCTGATTCTGAGAACTCAGCTCGTCAAGATTTAGATAAAATATGCGACCAAATGCTAGCAAACCCCGTAATCGAAAACTATCGCTTCGATTTGACTGAAGTCGAATCCGTCATCGGAGCAGTTTGAACAGTGAACAGTGAACAGTTAAGAATTAGTAATTAGTAATTAGGAGTTAGGAGTTAAGAATTAAGAGTTAAGAGTTATTAGTTTCCCTCTACCCCCCTCTTCCCCCTCTACCCCCTCTCTCCACATCTCTATACCTTTGACCTCTGACCTCAAACCTTCAACCCTTGACCTAACAATGAAATTCGGCATTATTGTTTTCCCCGGTTCAAATTGCGATCGCGATGTTGCTTACGTGACGCAAGATGTTCTTGAGCAACCAACTCGCATGGTTTGGCATCAAGATACTGATATTTCTGATATTGATGTGGTAATTCTCCCTGGTGGTTTTAGTTATGGTGATTATCTCCGTTGTGGTGCTATTGCTCGATTTTCCCCGGTGATGTCTTCTGTTATCGAACATGCACAACAAGGTAAATTTGTCTTGGGTATCTGCAATGGTTTTCAAGTATTAACTGAGTCGGGGCTTTTACCTGGAGCTTTAATTAGAAATCAAGATTTACATTTTATCTGTGACAGAGTTTCGCTAAAAGTAGAGCGCTATAGTTTACCCTGGACGCAAAATTATCAAAATGGCGAACAAATAGTTTTACCTGTAGCTCATGGTGAAGGGAAGTTTTACGCTGATGAGAAGACTTTGAATGAATTGGAAGATAATAATCAAGTTGTATTTCGCTATGAAGGTGATAATCCCAATGGTTCGTTAAGAGATATTGCCGGGATTTGTAATAAAGACGGAAATGTGTTGGGAATGATGCCGCATCCAGAGCGAGCTTCTGATGCAATGTTGGGGAATACTGATGGGTTGAAGTTGTTTCAGGGGTTGTTGGAGAGTGTTTTGGTAGGGGTTTAGGGTTTTATTCGATTTTCGGTTTGATGTCTGGATTTAGGGATTGGAGTTGGAAATTATTGAAATTAAATCTTCTAACTATTTTTTATTCTTCACATCCTTAACTTAAAAATTTTACAAAGTAACAATATTCACAGAACTTCTACGTCTAATGACGGTAGCGCTTAGACAACGATAGAGATTACTTATTAAGTAGTCATTAATTGCTATGTGAAGAATAGGAGTGACCGGGGTGAATAGTTTAGAATCGGGCAATAACGAGTTAGTTTCTGTAGATTACAGCGATTTACTAGATAAGATTTTACAAGTTTTAAAAAATCCGCAGCATCACAATTTATTTAAAACATCTCCTGACAAACAACGATTATTAATA
>JBCBHT010000382.1:0-6013 GCA_038525335.1 Cyanobacteria bacterium J06621_15
TAGTTTACCACCAAGTCCTTTTGAACCGCTGACTGGTAGATTGAATCAAACTAAATTAGCCACTTTGGAAGAAAATGAAGAGATAAAATCCCAAGCAAGAGCAACAAGACGAATATCAAAAAAACAACCCGACCAGATTAAGCCGATTGTAGAAGCAAGAGGTTGGGTGAGAACCAAAGACGGTCGAATTATCCTGGTTGCAAATGCACCGAAAGCTATGTCTTCTTCTGGTTCTATTGTGTCTAAATCTTGTTCTGTTAAACAATTATCAATTAACAATTAACAATTATCAATTTTCACCCAAAGGGTGTGGATCATCAATTATCAATAGTTTTTTCCCCTTGTCTCCCCATCTCCCCATCTCCTTGTCCCCTTGTCTCCCCCTCTTCCCCCTCCCTCCCTAACTTGCATAAGCAACTACCGCTGAGAAATATATAGAATTAACTGACAATAGGGAGGAAGTATTTTGACAGAAGAAGTTTATACATCCCAAAAGCTTGCTCAAATGCATCAATCTTTGTGGGAATGTGTTTTGCAATTTGCTCAGTTTTCGGCAATGCAAGAAAGACATCGAATTGCACGAGATTTACATGATTCTTTAGGACATTCATTGACAGGACTCAATTTTCAATTACAAACTGCAATCCAACTTTGTCAACCTGAATCTTCTCAAGCACAGGAATTTTTAAACGAAGCACATCGTTTGGTAAAAGTGGCTTCTCAAGAGGTTCGTCAATCGGTAAAAGCCTTGCGAACTGATGAATTAGAAACTCAATCTTTGGAAACTTTGATTGAGTCTTTAATTAAAAATTTTGAGCAAAATACAGGAATTATGCCAGAAGTTGAAATTAATTTATCAACAGCAATCCCATCGCAGTTTGTAACACCAATATATCGAATAATTCAAGAATCACTAAATAATATTTGTAAATATGCTGTTGCTACAGCAGTAAATATTTCTATTTCTGATATTTCTCAATTTTCCGAAAAACTATATTTAAAAATTGAAGATAACGGTAGAGGTTTTGACCCGGAAAAAGTTTCTGGTGGTTACGGACTGCAAGGAATTCAGGAAAGAGTTGATTTTTTACAGGGTAATTTCCAATTAGAATCGCAACCGGGAAATGGTTGTTGTATTACCGTAGAAATTCCCATACGTATATCAAATAATTCAATTGATTTTAACAACTTTGAATTAATTAAAAGTAAAGAGACTTTTCTCAAAATAGATAATAAATCTATTGATACCCAAAATCAAATAGCAGAAGAATCAACAGTTTATCCAATTAATATAAATGAAGATTATTCTTTAAATTCAGAACATCAAACATACAATTCTAATTCTATAAAAATTGGCGAATGGCAACCTTTAAATTTGAATTATCTTTTATAACCACGGTACTTATGTAATTCTTATAAAACTTGAATGGTGCGTGACACTAGAAAGTAATTATTACACTACGTTCAAAATTAATCAAAGTGTCACAGCACCCTACAAAAATATTTCAACGCAAGAGCATTATCTATCTCCTATTCCCAATTACCAATTACCAATTATTAATATGATTAAATTACTACTCGTAGATGACCAAACTATAGTTCGTCAAGGTTTGAAAGCAATATTGAGCTTAGAATCTGATTTTGAAATTGTCGGTATAGCTGAAAATGGAGAACAAGCAATTGCACAGGTTGAGAAATTAAATCCTGATGTAATATTAATGGACGTGCGAATGCCAATTATGAATGGTTGTACAGCCACTCGGATTATTTGTGAAAGATTTCCAAGCAGCAAAATTTTGATTTTAAGCACTTTTGATAACGATAACGACGTAGAAGAAGCAATTCAAGCTGGTGCAAAAGGTTATTTACTCAAAGATATGCCAGCTTGCGAACTTGTGAATGCGATTCGCTGCATCAATCGCGGCTACACTCAACTAGCACCTGGTGTTCTCGAAAAAGTCGTCACTCAAAAATTACGAGCATCGAATGTACCTCAATCGATGGATTCGTCACTATCTATTTTGACACCCAGGGAATTAGACGTAGCTCGTTTAGTAGCGATGGGAGCAACAAATCACGAAATTGCTGAAGAACTCTGTATAACCACAAGTACTGTTAAAACTCATATCAACAGTATTTTTAATCGTCTCAACTTGAAAAATCGAGCGCAACTCGCAATTCATGCAGCTTTGTCAGGAGAGAAATTATTGACGTTATCTTCAATTTAGAAAGATTTTACTCCTATCTTTATTAAATTAAGGAGAAAATAAA
This sequence comes from Cyanobacteria bacterium J06621_15, assembly GCA_038525335.1. GTDB lineage: Bacteria > Cyanobacteriota > Cyanobacteriia > Cyanobacteriales > Nostocaceae > Rivularia. Next base: position 2,272 of record JBCBHT010000382.1, read on the forward strand.
GATAAGAATAAATTATAGGACACCTCGAATTTATAGCGCGATCGCCTTATCAATCACAAAGATTTTTTTGGTTTGGCATCTTTTTAATGTGGTGAACTTGCTTAATGCGTTTACCTTTGATTTCTACGTGGCTGGAAAATCCGATTTTTGCTCAACAATATAAATGTACTATAATGATTTAAAACCTGAAATATAAATTTTAAATTCTTTTATATATGTTCTCGAATCGCAGAAACTCTCAACAGAACCAAAGTCCTATACTTTTTCGACATGGTGATGTTTTATTATCTCCGATTGCTACTATTCCGACGGGGGTACAAAAGCGTGCTGGTACAACTTTGGCTCATGGTGAAGTTACCGGACACAGCCATCGTATTCAGCAAAAAGATGCGGTTCAGCTATGGGGAAGAGGTAACGAACTGTTTCTAGAGGTGAAGGATGCGAGCGTAACTTTGATTCATGAAGAACATCGAGCCATTGAACTATCTCAAGGTATCTATCGGGTTTGGAAACAACGAGAATATCGTCCCGATGCTTATATAGAGGTTGAAGATTAATGCGAACTATGATGTCCGGGGGACGTATTCCCAAACGATTAGTTAAGCAGCGACCCCATGAAAGTAATCAACCCGTAGCTCCAGAACTGGCTAGAAAAATTATCCTTGAGCATCGTGGATGGGATGGAATGCGGGTCGATGGTCATTTAAATTTAAGCGGTGCATCGCAACTTTACAATTTACCTGAAAATCTTACCTGTGAAAGTCTTGATATTAGCGATTGTGTTAATTTGACCAATCTTCCTAAAGGTCTTCACGTTACTCGTTGGATTGAGCTAGCTGGGAGCGGGATTACTAATTTGGGAAAAGGACATGGTTTCGTTTTACGCTTTAGAGGTGTGCGGGTAACTGACCGGATTGCTTTTGAATCTGATGCTTTGACCGGACAAGATATTTTAAATGTCGAGAATGTTGAATTACGTCGGGTACTGATTGAACGTTTGGGATACGAAAAATTTGTGCAGCAGGTTGGGGGATTAATTCGTCATCGCGATAAAGATGTTGGGGGAGAGCGTCAACTTGTATATATTCCCTTTGAAGACGATGAAGCTCTAATGATTTTGAAAGTGATTTGTCCATCCACAGGACATACTCATGTATTGCGAGTTCCTCCATATATACAAACTTGTCATCAAGCAGCCGCTTGGATTGCTGGATTCGACAATCCCGATGATTATCATCCCATGATTGAAGCGTGATTAAGTACTTAGGCAAAATTAATTGTGCATTTGTCATTGCGAGTGGAACGGTCTTCGTAGCGTCTCCCGGAGGGAGATAGTGAAACGAAGCATTCAGCGAAGCTGTGGATCATCGCAACACTTTGAGATTGCTATGTCCTATCGGACACGCTCCGCTAACGCTGTCGCTCGCAATGACACAATTAATTTTGCATACCCACTTAGGAATTGGGAATTGGGAATTGGGAATTAAAAAAATTCTTCCCCCTCTTCCCCCTCTCCCCCCTCATCTCTTTAACTAACTAACAACAGCAGGTTGCACAAAACGCTTAATTTGACCACAAGCAATGTAAGACTTACCGTCGGGACCGGTTTTAATTTCTTCAACTACATAAAGCATTCCTTCTTCACGAACCGAGCGGGGAAAACGCATGTTCCAATCAGGTTCGTATCCGTCAGCAACTACCCTAGCACGCAGCTTTTTACCATCCTTGACACACTGAACCAAAATACCGTTATCCACAGAATCCGTAGTGGGAAGGTCAGCAGCACTAGCAGGACCTTTGGAAGCTTTAGCATTACTAGTTCGCTGAACCTGTCTGGGAGCAGCAAATTTATCTGCTTCACCAGGTTTTGCTAAACGATTAATCTTACCAGTTACCCGATAAAAACTACCGTTGCTCGAAAGTTCTAATCCTTCAACAATATAGCTCGCTCCTTCAGCACGAATTGAACGAGGAAATTGCACGTTTTTGGTCGAATCGAAATCGTCAGATTTTACCTTAACTCTTAGTTTTCCTTTTTCCCGAACGCAATATAATTCCACACCAGAGCCAGTTTCACTGACTGTAGGCATTGAATATATTTCCGCACCAGCAGTTACACCACGACCTACTAATTCGCTGCGATTGCGGGTCATTGCTTGATAAGTTTGGTCGCGGAGTTCTTTACGTCCTGCGTTACCCAAAGCTCTTTGGGCTATTTGCTGAGCAAAATATTCAAGCTGGTCTATTTCTTCAGCTATTTCAAAATTCTCGTTTAAACCTTTATTTCGCAGTTCTTCTACAAGTAATCTTAGAGTTTGTTCGGCTTCAGAATGCTTACCATGTTCGGCTAGTTCGAGAGCAGTTTCTTTGGCTTTAGCGATAGTCAAGCGGCTCAAATCCATCATCACATCGCTCGAAGAAGCAAGCGCTGATTCTTCAATCGTACCAACTTTAGCAATTACATCTACTGTTCCGGAAACGGACTGAATTACATTGTCTTGAACCACATCAGCAGTGTAGTGCAGCTTCATTATTGGTAAATCACCAATAGGAGCATCAGCAATATCAAGACTCAATCCTAAAAGTTTATCTTCACCCTCGTAGAGTTCACCTAGAGTAATTACGGATTGACCGGTATTATTTTGTTCCACTTCAGCCAGACTTAAGGTATCAGCAAAATTCACACCATCAGCCAATTCAAGAGTCACTTTCAGATTTTGACCTACAACCGCTCTCAGACTGTCTAGCTCAATACTAAAAACTTCAGATGCTTCATCGATACTTTGGATAAAGTAAAAGTTGCCGTTAGCAGCTCTTGCCATCCCAATTAGAAGGTCTTCATTAAAACCTTGAGCAAAACCTAATGTTGTAGTGGTAATACCTTCTTCAGCTTTTTGTCCTGCTGTCGCTGTAAGTATTTGCGGGTCAATAACACCCATATTTGCGCGACCGTCAGTCAGTAGAAGCACGCGGTTAATTTTTTGATTATCAAGCTGATTTTTGACATGCTCGCAACCTTGTAGCCATCCACCAGACAGATTTGTAATACCTCCCGCTCTAACTCTGCGTATCGAATTTTTGATTGCAGACTTATCGGTAACAGATTGAGGTGGTACGACCGTATCAACTCTATCATCGTAAACAACTACCGAAAGCACATCATTTGTTTCTAATTCATCAACAACAGATTCAGCAGCCTTAAGAGCGTGATGTAGAGGGGCACCAGCCATTGAACCAGAACGGTCGATTACCAGAGAAAGATTGAGGTTGCGTCTGGGAGATGCAAGTATTTCGGCAGCCCGAAAACGCAGCAGCAAATTAGCTTTTAAAGATTTTCCTGTAGGTAAAATAGCTTGGTCGAAATCGTAACTTGTATTTATCATGATGTTGAATATTTAAATATATTTGATGAGATTTTATTTACTTATAAATCAGCAGTATTCAATGTCTAAACATTAGTTGTTGTATTTAGGGTACCCAAAATTATTTCTGAAATTAACATTTAGTTATGGTTACATTACTCGGTTTACCGGACACTTTTTGTGATATGTCTGGGTTGATAATAAACTTTCCAACCTACGAAGAGTCTTATCAAGTCATCAGAATTAATGTGGTGAAGTAGTACTCCACCACATTAATTTTGAGGGGTTCTAAGGGTTTAAAATAAAAAACCGCAGAGAGCGCAGCGGAAAGTGCGGTCTTGGGGGTTTCCCCCAAGAGCAACTTTCCAAGACAGAGGACG
>JBCBHT010000383.1:0-6001 GCA_038525335.1 Cyanobacteria bacterium J06621_15
TTAAAACGCACTCAAAGCCCTGCCCAGTCTGATTTATCAGACTTTGTGGTGGGTTCCTTGGAATTTATTCCAAGGTGGTTGTTGAGAATGGTGCTGTTCGGTCAGATTTATAGGACTTGTGCTATCAGCCAGGGACTTGCAGTCCCTGGTGGGTAATGGTTTTAACGACTTCTGTGTACACCGTAGCCTTATCAAGGAGAGGGGTGTATTTTATCCAACTGAAAACTGCTATATTGCTCTGCACTCAAGTGAAAATGAAAAACGCTATGTTTTTCTCCTCTACTCCTGTACTTATTTAGAATCGTTGTTTTCTCCAGAAAATACAAATAAAAGGGACAAACAGCATGGTCAAACCAAATTTAGGCTCTAGGTTTCGTGAGTAAGCAACCCTTTTTCTTATCTTTTATCAACTCAAATATTTAATACTTTTTCAATCTTGAATCCAATAATCAATAATATAATTACCTATAACAACAATCAAAAAACACGCAGGGATATAGTAACAAAGTAAACATTTAATTTAACATTATTGGTTATAAACTGCTGTCTTTTGGTTATATATAATACATATATGCAGTTATTATATAGGAATAAATACTCTGCTAATACTCCACAGCAATCGGATATTATAGCTAGATTATATTCTATGAAAAGCTTATTACGCCTAGATTATTTGTCTTTTAAAAAAACAAATTAAAAATGAAAAATATTTGACATTTTTAATAATCATCTGTTTAAATAAACACAGATTTTCAAAGACAAGTTAATCGGTAAATACTTAGAATATGTAATAAAAAAAGACACAGCTTTAAGCTTTGTAAACTAACTTACTTTTTACAAAAAGCTTACCTATTCTTAAACTTTCGCTATTAAAGTAACAAAGGCGATATAAAATTGTTTCCTATCTAACTAAAAATGCTGGTGTAGTAAAAAGTAAACTGATGAGTATCAAACGTCGTGATTTTTTGTTGTTGATGGGAGGAAGTGCGGGTGCAGTAGCACTTGGTTCGTTGTCAGGGTGTGATAGGAAAGTTGTAGAGCAGCCAAGTACGCCACAAAATAAAGCACTATCTGTATTTCAACCTGTGAAAGGTCCCATTCCATTACAAAATCTAGAACTTAGTCCAGAACAGCAGCAAGAAGTTTACCGCGACTATGAAGTAGTTGATGATTTGGTATTGCCATCCGGTTTTGAGTATCAAGTTATTGCTGCTTGGGGCGATAAAGTTGGCGATTCCCGCTTTGGCTACAACAATGATTATCTATCTTTTGTACCAACGGGAGAAAATGAAGGATACCTCTCAGTTAATTTTGAATACATTAGCGCTATACCTTGGATACAAACTTACGACAAGGTGATAGGAAAATCGTTACCGTTTGACGAGGTAATAAGCACCCTGAAAACCGATTCCCAAGGGAAAAGCCAGGTTAATGCTTACGCTTTAAGTGAAGATGACCCGTTAAAAGCTAAAATACGAGAAATCAGTTCCGAAGCATTATTAGATCAGGGTTTAGGTATTATTTCCGTTCGCAAGAATACGGATGGAAAATGGGAACGTACTAATAGCAATGCAGATAGACGTATTAGTGGAATTTCTGGTTTAGAAGACGGACGCTACCTAAAATCTACAGGTCCGGCGATACTCATCTTTAATAAGCAGCAAGGACTTGGCTATACCGATGAACTTGGTGACCGTATAATTGGTTCTTTTGGAAATTGTGCTGGTGGAACCACACCTTGGGGAACGGTATTAAGTGCAGAAGAAAATTTTCAGGCACAAGTACCCGAACCCGTCTACGCTGACGGAACTTCCTTTAGTCCTGACGAAGTTCCTTTTATATTGAGTAAAGGAGACTTGTACGGTCAAGGTAATGTTTTTGGATTAGCTGGAAATAAATATGGTTGGATAGTTGAAGTAGACCCAGCTAACCCAAACGATTACGGCACTAAACATACTTGGTTAGGACGTTACCGTCATGAAGCAGTAGGTGTTCGTGTCGAATCTGGGAAACCTCTAGCATTTTATTCAGGGTGCGATAGAAGAGGAGGACATGTTTATAAATTCGTTAGTCGCGATAAAGTTTCTAATCCTAAAGACAAAGCTAATTCCAAGCTTCTTTCTGAGGGAACACTTTACGTAGCAAAATTCGACTCAAATGGAAAGGGTCGCTGGATACCTTTAAATGCAGATACTCCTGTAAATCCAGACCTTCCGAGCAATATCGCCGGAAACTTGCTCAATCTACCATCAGGACCGCAATCATCCGAGCAAAAGCGGACGCTTTTTGAAGTACCCGAACCAATTAAAGGCAATTATTTCGCAGCTAGTAATGACGAAGAAATTGCAAGTTATAAGCAGCAGTTCAAAAAGCTGGGCGATTTATATACGGGTAGTGCCGAAGAAAAACAGGGTGTAATATTAATAGACGCTCATTATGCTGCTAATGCGATAGGTGCAACTTGTACCGCTCGTCCGGAGGACACCGAAATTGCACCGAATGGTGATTTGTATATTAGCTTTACCTCTGGTTCCCCAAGTAAAGATGGTGGCCCGGATACCAGAATATTCAAAGGTCCAAAAGGTGAAACTCCTTACGAGTACGGATGGGTAATGCGTCTGAGTGAAGACCGCAACAACCCGGCAGCCAGTACTTTTAAATGGGAAATGCTTGCTACTGGTGGCGAACCAAACAGCGGTGGAATGGGTTTCGCAAACCCCGACAACTTGCTGTTAGATAAAGGTGGAAACGTGTGGATGGTAACAGATACTTCAACATCTAAACTAAATAACGCCGTCAAAAATCGTACTGATGATGAAGGTAAAACTGCAAATATATCGGGACTATTTGGCAATAATACTATTTGGTATATTCCTACTTCTGGTGAAAATGCAGGTAAAGCTTTATTATTTGGTATCGGACCGATGGAGTGCGAAGCAACTGGACCGTATTTGACTCCTGATGAGCAAACCATGTTTTTAGCCATCCAGCATCCAGGAGAAGCTAACGGAACTCGTCTTAACCAAGCCTCGGAAACACGAGAATACCTGGTTTACAGTACTACAGGAAAAGAATTTACACAAAGTCGTAAAGTTCCTATAGGCTCTAACTGGCCGAGCAAAGAAACCGATGCTCCTCCCAAGCCTGCGGTTATTTATGTCACCAAAATTTCAGAAACTTAGTTGCAAAATATTCTCAATTGTCCTAAGATAGCATTCAATGTGATTATAAACACTGCATATTTGTTTTTTTGAGAGGAATTCGCAACTAAACATAAAGGGAATTTAACGTTCCCATAAACACAAAGTAGCAAGTTTACGCAATAATGGTAACTGTTGTGCCAAACCCAAAGTGGCTAAATATACTTTTGATTTATTATATTTTTACTGCTAGTAACTTGTAAGCTTCCGATATTTATGATTCACGAAGTCAATAATCGCGAGCAAACAGCAGTATTGTTTCAAGGGATATATACCAGATGAACTATACACTCATTGCTGGGATATCTATAAATTAGCAGAGTTTCTTGAGACACTTCATCTACCTTTTGGCTGAGCCAAAAAAACTATCTACTAAAAAAAACAGAGCGAATACAAAACGCGCTTATGTATGAGTTAAATCCTAATTAGATTTGACCATGTAAAAGGGGTGCTGGCAAATCTATAGGATACCTTTGACCGCTTTAAATTCAAGTCAATACAAACTGAACTAACAGAGGAATCTCGATAATGTATTCAACTAATCGTCCTGTAAACAGTAGTTTTTCTCAAAATAACAACCCTACAAGCAGTTCTTTACCACAAAGACTGTTTACTCGTCGCGAAGTGATTCCCCCACGTAACGACGTACTTTGGAGAATTGAACGTGGTGCAGTCCGGACATTAACCTGGAGTGAGGATGGGGCATTTATCACTCTAGGCTACTGGGGTCCGGGAGACTTGGTTGGCTATCCACTTTCCAGAGTTAAGCCTTACCAAATCGAATGTCTGACCAGCGTTGAAGTAAGCGTTCTACCACCTCAGATGTGGCATCAAGATGTTGAAGCTTTGGTTTCCCACATTCAACAGTCAGAGGAGTTACTAAGTATAGTACATAGAAAGCCGATTTCACTACGCTTGTGGCAGTTTTTAGTTTGGCTGAGTGAAAAGTTCGGTCGTGAGGTAGAACAAGGTAAACTTATTGACCTTAACGTCACCCATCAAGAGATGGCTGAAGTATTAAATACGACACGTGTAACAGTAACTCGTTTGTTGCAGCAGTTTGAAGACGAGCAGGCTCTAGTACGTCACAAACGTCGCATAATTATACGTTTACCTAATAAAGGCGGTAGAAATTAATCATGTTGTTAGGTGGTTAACACTGTTAACTACCTAACCTTTTTCTGGTAGAATAAGCTTGCAAGTCTAAAATTCATAAGTATAATCCCTTAAATTAATCTTAAACTTATTCTTAACAGTTAATAACACCTTTAAGAATACCTTAATTTGAGTGCAACTCTTATGACTTTATCTGCAAAGCATTATTTTATCGGTGTGAGCGAGAAGATGAAAAAACAAATTTGGAATATTCTAAAACTAAGTCCAGCTATTGCAGCAGCTACAGCTTTGACTGCTAACAGTGCATTAGCAGGGGAAATTAACAAACAACTAAACCAAAAAGTAACACCTGTTGCTGAGTTATCAGAGTCAAACAACTCAATGTCTCAGGTAACATCAGTATCGCAGTTTTCTGACGTTCAGCCAACAGATTGGGCATTTCAAGCATTGCAATCATTGGTAGAGCGTTACGGTTGTATTGCAGGTTATCCTAACGGTACATATCGTGGGAATCGTGCTTTAACTCGTTATGAATTTGCCGCAGGTTTGAATGCTTGTTTGGATAGAGTTAACGAATTAATTGCAACAGCAACAGCAAATATTGTTACTAGAGAAGATTTAGCAACTTTACAGCGCTTACAGGAAGAATTTAGTGCAGAGTTAGCAACATTGCGCGGTAGAGTAGATGCATTAGAAGCTCGAACTGCTGAATTAGAAGCAAATCAGTTTTCGACTACTGCTAAGTTAAAAGGTGAAGTCATATTTGCTTTATCCGATGCTTTTGGCGAGAGTGTTAACGGTGTAGACCTAGACGGTAGTTCAGATAATACAACCTTTACCGATAGGGTACGTTTAAATATTGATTCTAGCTTTTCAGGTACAGATAAATTAAGAGTCCGTCTACAAGCTCGGAACGTAACCAGATATGATGATGTCACCGGTACCGACATGGCTCGGTTAGCTTTTGACGGAGAAGACGAGAATGATTTTGAAGTTAGCGAATTATGGTATCAGTTCCAACTCAACGATGTATTACGAGTGAAAGTTGATGCTGTAGATGCCGAAATGAACGATAACATGGAAGTGTTTAACCCTGCCTTTGAAAGCAGTGGTTCCGGTGCTATTTCTCGCTACGGACGCTTTAGCCCGATTTATCGTCAAGGTGGTGGTGCTGGTTTAACTTTAACCTTCGCTCCTAAATCTCCAATCAGCGCTTCTGTTGCTTACACGGCTGATGAAAACAGCGACCCTAGTTCCGGTAGAGGGCTTTTTGACGGTAATTACACAGCTCTAGGTCAAATTGCTTTCAACCCGAGCAAATCTCTTGGTGTTGGTTTCACTTACGCTCGTAGATATCAAAATCAAGAAGGTGGAGTTAGCTTATTCAATTCGACAGGTGGTACTTTAGCCAATCAGCCCTTTGGTGATTTTGCAACTACTGCGAACCACTACGGTGTACAGGCTTTAGTAAGACCTACCTCAAACATATCTCTTTCTGGTTGGGCTGGTTATTCAGACGCTACAGCTAAAGCTGGACCAAATCAAGGTGATGATGCAGAAATGTTCTACTGGGCTGCTGCACTGGCTTTGAGAGATTTGGGTGCGAAGGGTAGTACTCTTGGTGTTATCTTCGGTCAACCACCTAGAGTAACTGAGAGCGATGTAGCCAATGGAGAAGACCAAGA
>JBCBHT010000384.1:0-5910 GCA_038525335.1 Cyanobacteria bacterium J06621_15
GTCGAGCATTAGTGGGAGCGTCGTATGCTTCACCAGTCGCGATACTAGTTCCCGCATATCCCGTTCCCCATCACGCCCGACGTAATCCACGTTTACATCCAGCATATGCGCGCCTTCCTTGACCTGGGACTTGGCGATTGCCAACAACCCATCCCAATCATCTTCATTCAACAGGGTGCGAACTTTTTTAGAACCACTGGCATTTAATCGCTCGCCAACGATTAAAAAAGAATTATCCTGCTCATAGGTTTGGGCGGAATAAATGGAAGCTGCTGCTGGCGTATAGGAGAGGGATTCTCGAATTTCCCCTACAGTATTGTTTCGCACCGAACGCTCTTTTAGTGCGGTCGTATCCACAGCATCGGCTAAAGCTTTAATATGTGCTGGGCGCGTACCGCAGCAACCACCGACAACCTGAACTCCATGTTCAGCAATGAACCCTGTCATGGCAGTTGTATATTCTTCGGGGGTCATTTTATAAACCGCCTGACCGCCAACATTTTCTGGTATTCCTGCATTGGGAATACAGGAAATGGGGAACGGTGAATTGTCTGACAAATACTTGATATGAGAAGTCATCAAATCGGGACCCGTCGCACAATTTAGACCCAAAATATCAATGGGGAAGGGTTCCAGAATTGCCAGTACACCAGAGATATCCGTCCCTACCAACATCGTTCCCTGGATTTCCATAGTCACGGACACCATTAAGGGTAGTCGCGAACCTTTTTTCGCAAACACCGCCTCAAACGCACTCAGTGCCGCCTTAATTTGCAGAACATCTTGACAGGTTTCCACAATGAAAAGGTCGGCTCCCCCGTCATAGAGACCTTCTGCTTGCACCGTGAAGCTTGCTTTCAATTCATCATAGGTAATATGACCGAGGGTGGGTAGCTTCGTACCTGGACCGATGGAACCTGCCACAAATCTTGGTTTTTCGGGAGTCGTAAATTCATCCGCACAACTGCGCGCTAACTCTGCCGCTTTTTTACTAATCTCGTAGGCACGGTCGGCTAAATCGTACTCTGCAAGGACTAAGGGACTAGATCCAAAGCTATCGCTCTCGATAACATCTGCTCCCGCTGCGAGAAAATCACGATGAACCTTTGCTACTGCCTCTGGCTTGGTAATAACTAAATATTCATTACAACCTTCATATTCCGCTCCACCAAAATCCTCGGCGGTCAAGTTTTGGGATTGCAGATTAGTTCCCATCGCGCCATCAAAGATTATCACTGGACGGTCTGGACTCTGGAGCCGTTGAGTAAATGAACTATTTTGCTGATGTTTCGGAGCTTCAATACTTAGCATAGGAGTAATGGGGATAGCAAATCTAGACTCTCTTCTACAACCTTTTTAACCTGAAAGCAAGTCAGGTCGAAAGGTTGAGGAAATAATTATGGTAATGATAATCGTTCTCATATTAGCATAATAATATCTCACACCTGACAAATCAGCAAGGTGTGGAAAAGGTAAATTTGTTCCCGAATTAAAGGACTTTGTTGGTGAATTCGGCAAAGATAAATTTTTAGCTGCTAAAACTGCAAATCGAGAAATACTCTTGCCAAAGTTATTAGCTTCTGTCCACCATTGCCAAATCTTAACCAAATTCATCGCGACAGCGGTTCACTGTTTCTTAAATAATCCTTTTACAGAATTCAGCCCATAACCAAAAACTTTTCCATTTCTAAATAGCTGATAACCAGCAAATATCAAGCTCGCTGATATAATCAGAGCTAAAAAATTAAACGAAGTAAATAGTCTACCGGAAAATAATAGCAATGCAGTTCCGAGTCCTATTAAACCCCATCCCCAGTTACGATTTATTCGACGCTGGACAAGAATAACAACTCCTCCGACCCATAATAAAATAGTAGGAAAACCAAGAATCAAGCCAATTCGAGTATTTGCAGCGAAAATTAATGTTCCTAAAGACATCAATCCTAGACCAACAAACTTGCTTTTACGGTCTACTGCTTGTAAAGGTTGCTCATTATTGATAGTTTGAGCTTGAATTGTAGTGGCTTGATTAGTTACAATTGCTGTCTGCTGACTTTGCTGTTTGTACTGAAATATAAAAGTTACTTTTTTCTCGCTACCGAAGTCAATCTTATCCCCTAAATTAAGAGGGTAGCGCTTGTGATTTTCTAATTTATAATCATTCAAAAAAGTCCCATTAGAACTACCTACATCTGATAAATAATAAGTATTGTCCTGTACACAAATTTCTGCATGTACTCGTGAAACAATATCAGCAGAGGGCAAATTTAGAACATCAATATCAATAGGAACCTGTTCGTTTGGTTTCCCGATGCGAATAATTGGATAGTTTGGGGGAATTTCAAACGAAGTATTAGTTTGAGTATGAAACAGTTCTAAACCCAGCCCTGTTGTTTGTAAAGTGCTTAAGTTTTGCATTTTCAGGGATGATATTTGTATTTATTCTAGAGTTTTTCATATGTAATATTGATTGTAGCGTTATCAATTATCAATTATCAATTATCAATATCAGTCATATAACTTTTGTTCTTAACCCACTATAAAATTAATTATCTATAAAAATGCTTTCTACCCCCTCTTCCCCCTCTACCCCCTCTAGTTCAAAAACTAATCATAAAGCTAGAAGGTCAAAATAATTCCTAACTCTTAAGACGTAGCAATACACCCCGTCTCTAGATTAACAACTCCTCGCTTTTCATCTCCCCATTACTCTCTCTCTTCTGACATTGAGGAATTTCAATGACAAATTCAGTTCCTTTACCGGGTTCTGAAACGCAATATAATTTACCCTGGTGTTTTTCAACTATTATTTGATACGTTATTGATAAACCTAATCCTGTTCCTTTCCCTACGGGTTTTGTAGTGAAAAAAGGGTCGAATAGTTTGTTTTTAACTTCTTCCGTCATTCCCATTCCATTGTCTGCAATTCTGACTGCTATTTTTTTGTTATCGATTAGTTCTGTATTAATAGAAATTTGCGGATTTTGCATACCAAATTTATCTCTTCCTTCTTCTAATACATCTATTGCATTGCTAAGAATATTCATAAAAGTTTGGTTTAACTGTCCGGGAAAACATTCTATATGAGGTAGCTTATTATAGTTTTTGATAATTTCAATTCCAGTGCGGTTTGGTTTGGATTTAAGACGGTTTTGTAAGATTAATAAAGTACTTTCGATTCCTTCATGAATATCAACTTCTTTCATATCAGCTTCATCGAGACGAGAAAAGTTGCGTAAAGATAAAACTATTTCACGAATTCGAGTTGCTCCCATTTTCATTGAAGTTAGTATTTTTGGTAAATCTTCTTTTACAAAATCTAACTCCATATCTTCAAGTTTTTCTTCTATATCTTCTCCGGGATTGGGTAATTCTTTTTGATAAAGTTCTATTAATTCTAAAATATCTGTAATGTATTCATTTACATGATTAATATTTCCGTAAACGAAACTTACAGGATTATTGATTTCGTGGGCAACTCCGGCTACCATTTGACCTAAGCTAGACATTTTTTCTGTTTGAATTAGCTGTGTTTGGGTACTTCTAAGTTCATCCAAAGTTGTTTGTAATTTCGCTTGTGCTTGAGTCCGGTCGCTAACTTCACCTTTTAGGTTTCGGTTTAGTTTGACCAACTCCCCGCTACGTTCGATAATTTCACTGTATGATTCGCTTAATTTTTCGGTCATCTGATTAAATTCGTCAGCAAGCTGTTCTAATTCATCTTTAGTACGGATATTAAGTCTATAATCAAGTTTACCCGCAGCAATTGCCGATGCTCCCTTTTGCAATTTGTTCACAGAATTAGTCAAAGGAAGCATAATTAAAAAGAATTGACTGATAAAAATTAGCACGATAGCAATTACGATTGCATAGGTCATTCGTTGATAAGTTTTATGAGCTTCCTCCATTTCTGCTTGAGCTATGATTATTTTTTCGTGATTTCTATCTGTCAAATCACCTATAAATAACTCAATGTCTTCAGCAAAGGAATTTATTGCTCTAAAATCCTGTTTTGAATCAGCAAAATCTGGATTAGATGAAACTTCATTACTTTTTCTTATTTCCTCGCTCAAACGCACTAAAAGTTGATGACGACGACGAATATATTCTATTTCTTCAGCATCTGGAATTAAAATTTCTAACCTATTTAGCCTAGCCTCAAATTCTTTATTATATTTGTCAATATCTGAATCTTTATTATTTAGCAATACGTCATCTTTGATTGTATCTATCCCATCTTTTAAGGCAACTTTTAATAATAATGCTGCTTCAATTGCTTGACCTGATTGTTCTAATTTACCGTTGATATTGGTGGTAACTTTATTTCTCCACAGCGAACTTGCGGTCAACACAACAGCGAGTAATCCTGCAAAACAAGTAGAAGAAATGATAAACTTTTTAACAATTTTCATTTCACCTTCCCTGCTTTCAAGCTTAACTTTGCTCGAAGTTCGCGTATCGGTGTATAGTCAGCATCAATGATTGTGGTATAACCTGCTGATTGTCTTCCAAAAATATCTTCGATACCTTCGGGTGTATTTAATAAAGAAACTTTTAATTTTTTAATAGAGTCTGCTGGAAGTTTTTTAGAAACCACAATCAATGAAGGGGGAATAGGTGGAGACTCCCAAATAAGTCGAAACTCTTCCGGTCTAATTTGACCCATTATTTGCTGCTTAAGATAATAAGGAATGTTAGTTGCAGCAGCATCAACATCACCATTTTTCAACGCTTCTAAAGTTTGAGCATGAGTACCGAAATATGTAACTTTTTTGAATTCTTCTTCCGGATTAATACCACGCTTATTCAAAGCATAAAATGGCATTAAATAACCACTTGCAGAAGATTTATTTACAAAAGCAAATCGTTTATTTTTCAACTGCTGCAAAGTTTTAATATTGCTGTCAACTTTAACTACAATTGCAGCACGATACCAAGGTCTTCCCGTGTACTTATCTATTGGTGCTACTAGGGGTTCAATTTCAGCCCCTGCTTCTAACGCTTCCAGGTAAGAAACACCAGTAACATAAGCCACATCTATTTTGCCATCCACCAACCATTTCACAATTTGCTTGTAATCCGAAGCAACTTGAAAATTAACCTCTGTTTTTAGAGATTTTTCTAGATAATTCTCCAAAGGTTCAATCATTCGCTGCTGTTCTTTAAAACTTTGAGTTGGTAGGACTCCAATTCTTAAAGCTGAAATATTTTGATTGCTGCTAGCAACTGCTGGAGGTATGACCAAACTAGTTGTAGTAGGAACCTTTTTAGAGCAGCTTGTATTAAGAAGCGCAACTACAGTAACTAAGAAAAAAGTTACCGTCCTACTTAGGGAACAATTATTTTTTTGCATGGCACCAAATATGATTAAAAACCCTTACTTATCCGAACCCGAGAACTGTAGATGCATAACCATGAAAGTTATTTGTCCAGTCCATGCCTAAGTATAGTTTTCCCAAATAGGTTAAGAAGATAACAGTTTTTTATAAAAATCATATTTGGGTACTGGGAATTGGGGAGTTAGGAGTTAGGAGTTAGGAGTTAGGAGTTAGGAGTTAGGAGTTAGGAGTTGAAAGATTACACCGTAGTTTTCTCCGTAACTCTGATATTTTTACCAATTACCAATTACCAACTACCAATCCCCATTTATGCAATACTTCCTCTCTTTCGTGCTTCTTTGTAAGAAGTACCAACATTTTTCAAGCCAGCTTTAATCATCTGTTTTTCCAACAAACCGAAGAAACGCGACCTATCTCCACCCCTAACAACCGCTTGGTTATGAGATTCAGCTAATGCTACCGGATAACCATATCCTTTATGAACTTGAGCCAGCATTAATCCCAAAGATTCCTCAAACATTTCGGTATCTTCCACTACCCATTGTGGAAATTCAACCCGTGCTATTTCAGT
>JBCBHT010000385.1:0-5876 GCA_038525335.1 Cyanobacteria bacterium J06621_15
TAAAAATTTCTAAGAGTGCATCTAAACAAATTAAAAAACTATCTTCAGAAATACAAGAGCGTATACAAGTTGAAATTGATAGTCTAGCTGTAGAACCTCGTCCTGATGGAGTAAAAAAGCTCAAGGGTAGAGAAAGCGGTTATCGCATTCGAGTAGGAGATTATCGGATTATATATGATATTTTTGATGATATTTTATTAGTAACTGTTGTAGAAGTTGGACATCGTAGCAGTATATATAAAGATAAAAGTTAATCACTATCTACCTGCTTGCAGTGTTCTTCAATCGCTTCACGCATTAATTAAAGCTCATCAGCAGTTACGAAACCAGCAAAACTGAGTAATTATTTCACTAGTTTATTTATTACCAATCACCAAAAAAACCACTCATACCAAAAGCACAAGCGGTTTTAATTACGAATTACGAATTACGAATTATATTTACCTCTTTCCCCGACGTTCATAATTCTCCCAAGGTGGTTGAAAACCACGTCGTTGCAGAAAGTCTTCTTGTATTTGCTGCATCTGAGCGGAAATTTCTGGGTCTTGTTCACCGCTAGCCACATTCTCGATTTGCAGTTGTTCTAGAGTTCTCATGGCTGCTATTGGTCTGTCAAAAATCGCGTTTAACCCAGCTAGAGCGCGACGTGCTTCTGTGTCTTGGGGATTTTGTTCCAACACTGTGGAATAAATTTGCTCTGCAGATTCAAATCGTCTTTGCTCGAATCGAATTCCACCTAAAGCAGCTAAAGCGTCTATGTCGTCTGGTTCTTCTTTGAGAATATTCTCGTAAGCTTCACCAGCCATCTTTAAATCCCCAATTGCTTTAGCTAATAGGGCTACTCTCTGTTGCGATTTCGCATCATTTGGAGCATCAGCAACTAATTGCTTCATTCGCAAACGTGCTTCACCAGGGCTGCGTTGAGCTATGGATTCCAGCAACCGCTGCTGTAATTTAATACTGGTTGGGTCAACTTCTACTAAGTAATTATACAGTGCTTCCCGATTGGGGTCGGTAGGTAATTGTGTTACCAAACTGTATAGCTCTGGTGGGGTGTTAGTAGCTTTTTGAGTTGCTAACCAGTTATCCAAAACGGCTTCTGCTTGTGGTTTGGAAATCCGTTTGGCTTGATACGCAACGCTGGTCTGTCCGAGTTGAGCGGTAATGTCTCCAGGATTGCGTTTGAGCAGTTGGTCGTATACTACTAAGGCTTCGTCAAAACGTTTTTGCTGAACTCTTACTCCCACCAATCCGCGCAAAGCACCATCAATTATGTCACTTTTGGGATTTTCGTTGAGTATAGCAAAGTAGCGTTGGGCACTAGCTTCTAAGTTACCTTCTCTTCTTTCAATTTCCGCAGCCAGCAACTGTGTAGCCATGTCGTTGGCACCTTCATTTGTTGCTGTATAATTTGCTAGAGCTTGTCTGGCTTGAATTGTATTTTCTAGCTGCAAGTACATTTGAGCTACACGAAAATTCAAAAACGGTACGTTAACCCCAGATTGCAACATGTTTTGATATGCAGTTAAAAGTTGAGGTGAGGGAGAGTCTATATCAGCTAATGCCAAACCTAACTCTTTCAATTGTCCTCTATCTGTAGGTAAACCTTGTAAAGTTGTTGCTAAACGCTGGTTTAAATCAGTTTTGGAAATCATTCCCAGTTTATATTCCAAGCCTAGCTGACGTACTACCAAGCTTCTATCGACGGGTAATTGAGCGGCTAAGCGTCTATAAATTTGTAGTGCTGTTTCTTCTCCTTCGGGTAATCCTGTAAACACATTAGCGATTTCCTTGAGCAGATTAGTAGAAGGGTTGGGTTTGTTAGCCAGAGCTTGACGATAAAGATTGGCTACTCTGTCAGCTAAAGCAGGATTATCTGTATTTTTACGGATTTCATTCAGCGCTCTAGCTAAAGGTAAAATCGCATCTTCTCTACCTTCTAAAGGTTGTAATGTTGCTAAAGCTTCGGCTTCTTGTTTATTCGCAATATACGCTTGAGACAGTTCTGCACGAGTCAGTATAGCTAGTTCATCCAACTCTTCAGAGCGCTGCAATTGACTTTGTAAAATTGCAATCGCTTGTCGGGGATTACCTGTTTTACGTAAGGTCAGAGCGTAAGCAACTGCAGCATAATCAGTTATTTGTTTTCCAGTGGCTTTATAACGGTTGAATAATTCGCTTGCTCTCTGATAATCGCCGCTGTAGCTATAGGTTTGAGCGGCTCCGATTACTGCTTCAGGTGTGGGATTATTCGCCAAAACTATTTCAAAGTCAGCAATAGATTGACTAAATTGACCTTGATAAGAATAAAGTAAAGCACGGTAATAACGGCTTTGCACGTCACCAGGTGTCATCTCTAACAAAATGTTGAGAGCATCGATTCCGCGTTTATTCCATTCGGGTTTATAAGTACCCATCATCCCCACAATTCTCAATGCTGCTTGATTTCGAGGGTCTATTTGCAATACTTCTTGATAAGTTTGAAAAGCTGCATCAATATCTCCGACTCGGTTATAAGCAATAGCTAAACCTAACTTAGCTTGCAATGATTGCGGATTGGCTTTCAAGGCTTGTTTAAAAGCTTTGATTGCATCATCAACCCATCCTTTTTTGAGCAGACTATAACCCTTTTGCGTTGCTCCAGATGCATTCTGAGCTAGTACGGGGTCTATGTAATTCAAAGTTGCCAATACAATTGGACAAGTAAAAACAAATAAATGAAAAGGTAACAAAGTAAGTTCTAAAATTGTTTTACTTTGTCTTGATTTTCGCTTCCATAGATTAGCTTTGTAGAAAAGATTCAAATAGAAACTAGATTTGAATTGATTATTGAACTTACGGTTCATCGAAATAACCTCCCTCTTGGAGTTACATCGAAGTCAGATTTAATCCTTATACCAAGAACTGTTTCATTAAAATCGTCTCTTCCCTGGACGGAGAAACCCAAGCGTAAATTGGAAAGAAACTTAAAGTCGTAGTAAAACTCCAATACATCTAGCTGTTTTCCTGTTCGTGCATCTTCGTCAGATAAAGCCCGTCCATAAGCTAATCCCAGCCTATCATCGGGGGTAAATAAATCTAAGAAGCTAGCCCCGAAAATGTATGTATCTGCGTCTTCCCCTAAGTCTCTATTTTCATAACGACCATAGCGTCCAAATAGACCCATTTTTAATTTGGGAATAAATACTTCAGCGTTGATACCGTATGCTTCTTCTCGGTCATCTTCCAAAACTCCAAACTCACCATTTCCGCGAGCAATTTGAAAGCTCTGGGGGAAAGAATCGCGATTTCCTGCATCTCTAGCAGTGCTGTAAGTACCGCGAATAATTGCATTACCGTAACGAACCCCAATCTCACCAGCAAATGCATCCAAGCTAAATTCGCTCAAAGCATCAGACGATGAAAAAACAGCAGCTTTAGCATCAATATTATCTGTGACGCTCCAATTAACTAATAATCCAGGTTTTGAACCTATTCCTGTCGATGCTAAAGCTGGATTGGTTTGGAATACCGGATTAAAAAATTGACTTGCTCCATCTTTAGCAAAGCTATTACGGTCGAAATAAGATGTTAAATCTAACTGACCGACTGCAAATCGTAAGTTAGGTAAACCCGTCAGAGATGTTGCTAAATAAAGTTCGTTGATATTTAAACCTTCTCGTCGAGAATCATCAAACGAGCTACCCTCGCTGGTCAAATCCAAAGTTCCACCGAATAATACTTGCGGGGTAAGCGGATAAACTCCAGTCAGTCTAGCTCTGGCTGAAGTATCATCTCCTTGAGTTACATAAACACCCTCTACTCTCAAAGATGATTCTTTTAAAGCAGCACTAGTTTTCAAAGGACTTAAAGGAGTCAATTCATTATTATTTTCTAGAGTTCGCTGTGCTGTAGAAGCAGGAATTCTCGATTGTGGTTTGGGAATCGGACTAAACCGAGTAGTTGGACGTACTCCTCCCCGAGAATTAAGCAGAGTATTGAAAGTAGGTGTTGAAGTAGCTACTGACGGTCGTCTGCTGCGATAAGCTTCAAGCATCTGCTCGAATGTCGGTGTATTGCTCTTAATCAGAGGTTGAGAATACTGAGATGAGTATCGAGTTCGAGAATTTAGTAATTGATTGAATGTTGGTGCATTTCTTGGATTCAAGCCTTGCTGTGGTCTGGTTCCTGGAAGTGGTGGTAAAGGAGCAACAGCAGCTTGAGGATTATAGCTAGGAGAAGTAAACTCCAAATTGGTACCCGGAGGTGCAGGTAATGGAGCAACTTGAGCGCTTAACTGGTTTGCTTCAGAAATCTCTGTTCGAGGACCACCTATAGACTTAATTTCCGTTTCTATTGGTGTAGATTTTTTAGTTATTGCACTTTTAGATTTACCAGTTACCTGTTGCTGGATAAAATTATTTTCTAATTGCTGAATATTCTGTAAGGGTAAATACTGCTTTACTTTTTGTTCCGGTAAAATAGCACGAACATTAGAAACATTTGGTGGTGGTGGTACTGCTTTTAATCGTAGTTTTGTTCTCCCGGTAGGGATTGAAGATTTTGGTACGCTCAATAAATTTAGCGTATTCCGAGTTTTATTAACTTGTTGGTGAGGAGATATTACTTGAGCTTGCGAACTATTACTTAGACTCAAAGTTCCTAAGATAGAGATAGAAGCAGCACAAAACAAAGCACGAGGTTTGTATTTGTGAAATTCTTGTATCGAAATTAATTTATCACGCTTCAGTATTTTAGATTTCATTACCCCAATTAACTTATTAGTAAATAATTAGCTTGTATAATGTCGCCACTTTAACAAAAAAATTTCATATCATCGACGGGATAATACGTAGTTTATAGACCCGGTGAAATCACAATAAGAGTTAGTAAAGATACCCACATTCCCATAAAAATTGGGCAAAATAAAGAAAAATGCGGGAATTACCGATTTAATCTGCTTTTAATTAACATCTATTTTATGAAACTGCAACATTTAAGATTTTTAACTCGATTTAGGCTGAAAAGACCCGTAGCAATTAACGTTCTCGTAGCTTCTAGCGTGCTTTTATTAGCAAGTTCTGGCTGCTCAAATAAATCACAGTTAGGAGCAAAGTTAGAAATACAGAGCATACAGAGAGAAGATAGCAGGGGTTTATACAAAGTTGTTGGCAGTACAAACTTACCCGAATCTAGCCGTATTGCAATTACAGCAGTTCGTTATTTACGACCAACCACAGCAAATACCGAACAAATAGTCGGCAATAATGATGGAAAAGTAAACCGTTCAATTTTGGCTCGCCAAATCGTAGAAGTCAAACAGGGAAAATGGGAAGCGGACTTAAATCTTTGGGAAGTCTCACCCAATGGTAATTTTCAGGAAGTATGGCAATCTAATAAAGATTACAAAACGTTAACTCCCGAACGTGAGGTTAGTTTCATCGCGACTTTTAACCCCGTAGGTCAGTTACCATCTTCAGATAAACAAGATTCTCAACAACCTATTTACCAAAAACTTGAAGGTAAATCGCTTCGGTTTAGTAATGAAGGAGAAAAATACGTACAAGCAAGTCAGTTTCGCTCCGTAGCTTTACCCGTAGGTAAAACAACACCACTTCGGGAACCCGAAGAATTTAATAATGGTTGGGGAAATCGATATCAACTCAAAGCTCAATCGCAAAATACCACATCATCTTTACCAACCTTGGGTAAATCCCAGCAGACCAATGCTCCTTTAACGAGTTCTCAGTTTTTACGGTAGTTAGTAAAGATTCAAATTGTAATAAATCAAATACCATAACCCGGTTTGTTCAAAAAACCGGGTTTTTAATGCTTTATCCCAATAATTATAAGGTGTTCGTAGTTGCGCTTTAGCGCCAACAAATTAAGGTTAAAAC
>JBCBHT010000386.1:0-5866 GCA_038525335.1 Cyanobacteria bacterium J06621_15
AACAAGCATTATTCAATTTAGCAGTACTAAGATTGCAATCTCGTAAATTAGCGTTATTAAGATTAGCTCCGATTAACTTTATGCTATTAAGATTAGCACCCATCAACTGAGCATCTACTAGTTTAGATTCGCTCAAATCAGCCTCACTTAAATCGGCTTCCACCAATTGAGCATTTGTTAAATCGGCATTGTTTAACTCAACACCGCTTAAATACATATTGTTGAGATTAACACCAATCAATTTAGCTGCTTTTAAATCCGCAAATATTAAGTTTAAGCTGCTAGGATTTTCACCTTCAATAACTTGATTGATTATTTGTTCTCGGATGCTTTGCTGTTGGTTTACTGGTTGATTCAATTCGCTGCTTTGATTCACTGTCTTAAATATTTTTTTAACTTTGTTATTCACGGGCTTATCTTGAATTTTTCTAAATAATTCAGATTAAATACATTTGTATTAAAAATCAAATTATATTTTGAATAAAATACTTTACTTATGATAGATGACAATAAATATAGGTGCTTATCTATTTTTTCGCCATCATAACAAACCAAATCTAGCGATCGCACTTTTTGAAAGCTTTGTTTATATAAAAGTTAAATTTTTCTGCGGTCAGCTTCTACCCTCTACTCCCTCTTCCTCCTCTCCTCTCTCCCTTAGTAATTCCAAATTAGCTCACCATAAAAGTTGTAACCGCTAGGTGCTGCTAGCTTTTATCAATTAAAAACTATTAAGCTTATCTATATGGCACTTTAATACTTTGCTGGCTGACTGATAGAAAATAAATTATGTTTGATGCACTATCCGAACGTTTGGAATCTACTTGGAAAAAGCTCCGTGGACAAGGTAACATTTCCCAATCCAATATTCAGGAAGCTTTACGGGAAGTACGTCGCTCCTTGTTGGAAGCGGATGTTAATCTCCAGGTAGTTAAAGAATTTATTAGCGAAGTTGAAACCAAGGCACAAGGTGCTGAGGTTTTGAAAGGGGTTCGTCCTGGGGAACAGTTTATCAAAATCGTTCATGATGAACTGGTAAACATAATGGGAGAAACTAACGTTCCTCTCGTGCAAGCTGAAGAATCACCTACTATTGTTTTGATGGCTGGTTTGCAAGGTACTGGTAAAACTACTGCTACAGCCAAATTAGCATTACATTTAAGAAAATTAGAGCGAAATTGCTTGATGGTGGCAACCGACGTTTACCGTCCTGCTGCGATTGACCAATTAATAACTTTAGGTAAACAAATTGATGTCCCGGTTTTTGAACTCGGAAGCGATGCAAATCCGGTTGAAATTGCTCGTCAAGGTGTAGAGCGAGCGAAAGCAGAAGGCATTGATACCGTAATTATTGATACTGCCGGTCGTTTGCAAATTGATGAAGACATGATGGCAGAATTAGCCAATGTCAAATCAAGCGTAAATCCTGATGAAACTCTGTTGGTCGTGGATGCGATGACCGGTCAAGAAGCAGCAAACTTGACCCGTACTTTCCACGAACAAATTGGTATTACTGGTGCAATTCTTACTAAGTTAGATGGTGATAGCCGTGGTGGTGCGGCGCTTTCGGTAAGGCGAATTTCCGGCGCACCAATCAAGTTTGTCGGTGTAGGTGAAAAAGTCGAAGCCCTACAGCCGTTTTATCCCGATAGAATGGCATCCCGAATTTTGGGGATGGGAGATGTCTTAACCCTGGTAGAGAAAGCCCAGGAAGAATTTGACATCGCCGATGCTGAAAAAATGACAGAGAAAATGCTGTCAGCGCAGTTTGATTTTACAGATTTTCTTAAACAATTGCGTTTGTTGAAGAATATGGGTTCCTTGGGAGGCATCATGAAGATGATTCCCGGAATGAACAAAATTTCTAACGACCAGCTAGAGCAAGGTCAAACTCAGTTGAAGCGTTCCGAAGTCATGATTAATTCCATGACCAAGCAAGAACGAAAAGACCCAGATTTATTAGCGAGTTCTCCGAGCAGGAGACGAAGAATTGCCAGTGGATGTGGTTACAAAGAAAAAGATGTCAGCAAGCTGGTGAGCGACTTCCAGAAAATGCGGAGCATGATGCAGCAAATGGGTCAAGGTAACTTCCCAGGAATGCCCGGAGGAGGGGGAATGTTTGGTGGTGGAAATCCAATGGCTGCCGGAAATGCCCCTGGTCCGGGATGGCGCGGAGGTGGTAAGAAGAAACCGAAAAAAGCCAAGAAGAAAAAAGGTTTTGGGACGCTTTGACAGTTAACAGTGAGCAGTTATCAGTTAACAGTGAACAGTTATCAGTGAATAATCACCAGTTATCTAGAGACATAAGCTAGATAACCTAAAATCTAAAATCCAAAATCCAAAATCCAAAATCGAATCGCTAATAGCACTTCATGCCGTGCAAGTGCTAAAATTAGCATCTGCTACTTGTGGCAATTTTTTATCTTTGTGGCATTGCGAGAGTATTACCTTTTTGGGTGAAATGCTTTCATAATGTTAGATAGATTTTTCGCTAACTTTTTAGTTGGAAATCGACACCTTACAAAGTAGGAGAATAACCTCTTAATTATGATTAAACTGCGCTTAAAGCGAATTGGTAAAAAACGAGAAGCAAGTTATCGCATAATTGCCATTAACAATCTTGCTCGTCGTGATGGTCGTCCCTTGGAAGAGTTGGGATTTTATAATCCAAGAACCAAAGAAGTAAAATTAGACGTTGAAGGTATTGTCAAGCGACTACAACAGGGCGCTCAACCAACTGACACCGTGCGTCGCATTTTAGAAAAAAATAATGTTTTTGAACAAGTCCGTGCAGCAACTGCATCCTGATACAGTAACAGATACCAATTCCGGTACAACTCCCGATTATGTTGGTCTAGTAAATTTTTTGATGCAGCCGTTTTTGGAATCTCCAGATACTCTTAGCGTTGATTGTGAAATTTCTCATAGCACCAAACGAGCTTGGATTCGTATTGCCTTTGATAGTGCAGATAAAGGCAAAGTGTTCGGTCGTGGTGGACGTAACATCCAGGCTATTCGCACCGTGGTTTCTGCGGCTGCCCAAGCTGCTGGACAATCGGCATATCTAGATATTTACGGTAGTAATGAAAGTCGGGAGGATGCACCCGCATCTAGTAGCGAAGAACGGCATAGTAGAGAATTACCAATGCCAAAACCCAAAGTAAGACGTGGTGACGGACGTAGAGATTTCACCAAACCCCGAACTCGTATTTGATTGAAACAATTTTTGTTTCTTACTTTATAAACTATCAGCCCAACGGCTGATAGTAAACAATCAGTAATTAAGAATGTTGATTTATCGCGATATATGAAGGTCAAAGGTTAAAGGTCAAAGGTCAAAGGTTTACGAATCAGTAGTTTTTTTGCACTCATCAATGTTCTAAGCAACATTACACAGTACTTTAATTAATTCAAAATTAAAAACATTGCTATTTTTACCAATCTCTCGGAAAATAAGATTCATCTCCCCTAAAGGGAGCAACCTGTAAAAATTACTGCTTACTAATCATAAACACTATGGCAGATGCCATAACAATAGAACTGCCCGACATCCCCAGTGCTATGGCATTAGCGGGAAATCAAGAAGAAAATCTTAAGCTCCTAGCGCGACAAACTGGAGCGACTGTAGTACTGCGGGGACAAGAATTATACGTTAGCGGTACTGAAAAACAAATCGACTTGGTTAGTCGATTGGTAAAGTCTTTAGAAGATATTTGGACAAAAGGCAATACTTTATCTGTCACCGACATATTGACAGCGCGTCAAGCTCTTGATACCCATCGAGAAGATGAACTACAAACATTACAAAAGGATGTACTTGCTAAAACTCGTCGTGGCGAACAAATCCGTGCAAAAACCTTTCGTCAGCGACAGTATATTGAAGCAATCCGCAAGCGTGATTTAACATTTTGTATTGGTCCTGCGGGAACTGGTAAAACGTTTTTAGCAGTTGTTGTTGCGGTTCAAGCACTGCTCGATAATAAGTACGAGAAACTAATTTTAACTCGTCCTGCAGTTGAAGCAGGCGAAAAGTTAGGTTTTTTACCCGGAGACTTGCAGCAAAAAGTTAATCCTTATTTGCGACCCTTGTATGATGCAATCAACGAATTTATCGAACCCGATAAAGTACCTTCTTTAATCGAAAGAGGCATAATCGAAGTTGCACCATTAGCCTACATGCGGGGAAGAACTTTAAACAATGCCTTTGTGATTGTAGACGAAGCTCAAAACACCACACCAGCCCAGATGAAAATGCTGTTAACTCGTTTAGGTTTTCGTTCCCGGATGGTAGTAACTGGTGACATGACCCAAACTGATTTACCATCACAGCAAAAATCCGGGCTAGCAACAGCCTTTCAAATATTAAAACATGTAGAAGGTATAGCCTTTTGTGAATTCTCTCAGAAAGATGTCGTTCGTCATGCTTTAGTACAGAGGATTGTTGCTGCTTATGAACAGTATGAAAAGTAATTGGGAATTGGAAATTGGGAATTGGAAATTGGGGATTGGTAATTGGTAATTGGTAACTGGGGATTTAGGAGACAAGGAGACAACAACTAACCACTAACAACTAACCACTAACCACTAACAATTCATTACTCATTACTTATTACTCATTACTCGTTATTGTTTGAATATTAATCGGGAATTTTGAATTAAAAGCTCCACCTCCTTTACCGATAGCTATAGTTTTTCCGTCGGGGCTGAAAGCGGTGCTGGTAGGATAAAGTTCGTCGTAGTTTTGGCGATTATTTGCGGCTTCAACTAAGGTTTTCATTGCTTTTCCGGTGGCTAAATTCCACATTGTAACTGCACCGTCTAATGTGGTGGTGACAATGCTTTTACTGTCTTTTCCTAAAGTTGCAGAAGTTACTCCTTCGATGTCAGATACTTGAAAGCGATTAACTAATTTACCAGTAGTTAAATCCCAAACGTTGATTTTTGGGTCTGTGGAGTTAACGAGATATTTTCCGTCGGGGGTAAAACCAATAAAGTTAATTACGTTGTTATTTCCTTTGATATTACTTTTCAATTTTCCGGTTTCTACATCCCAAAGTTTAACTATTTTGTCGGAGTCGCTATTGAGAGAACCACCACCACTAGCTAGAGTTTTTCCGTCGGGACTGATAGCAACCGAAAGCACAGGACTGTCAGCGGTTACAGTACGCTTGCGGATACCTTTTTGCGGGTCCCAAAATCTAATAGTTTTATCGTAACTACCACTGATCAGGGTTTTACCGTCAGGAGTAATTGCTAAAGATGTGACTCCGAGGTTATGTCCTTTGAGAGTACGAAGTAATTTTTTGGTTTTCATATCCCATACCTTGATTACCTTGGTGGTATTGGGTTCTGCGGTTCCTCCAGCAGTAAAAAACAGTTTTCCATCAGGACTTATAAGCACGTCATTTACCCCGTCTTTGTGCCCATCAAGGGTACGAACGAGCTTACCATTCGCCAAATTCCACACTTTAACGGTGTGGTCGTAACTACCACTGACCAAAGTTTTTCCATCTGGACTAAAAGCTAAAGCTTCGATAGTCCATATATGTCCTCTCAAAGTTAAAGCAGGTTTGGTCTGTGAAGATTTTTTTGTGCTTGAATTTTGAGTTGCAGGAGTTTGAGCAGAAGTGTAATTTGATTGACTGCTGCCAAAAATAACTGTAGCAGCGACAACCGAAGCTATAAAGCTTTTGTGGAAAAGTTGTTTGTGAATCATGCGAACTAAAAGCACAATGGCTGAGTTGTGATAATTACGTTTATTTACTTAGCTTTTATCATATTAGCGATACATATAGGAATCCGGTTTGATTTCTGTTAGCGTAGCGTGTCCGATAGGACATATAAAATTAGGTATTTGTAGGGTGTG
>JBCBHT010000387.1:0-5835 GCA_038525335.1 Cyanobacteria bacterium J06621_15
GTTTTGTGAGTTTCATGTTACTAATTCTTCTATGTTGTGCAAATTTATTTACTCGGTGCGATAATTTATGACTTATTCAAATAGCAATTTGTTTGTAAGATGCGTGACTTTTCTAAAATTTTCAATTTTCAATAATTTTTATTGAGAATAAAGCTTCTGATGTCACGCAGCAAATTGCTATTGTAATTGTTGTAAGTCCCGTAGTTTGTGCAGAATAATTCCCTAATATCTAATTAATCTGTTCAAAAAACATTAAAAATTTCTTGATAACCATTAAATAATCTTTCAGCTTCTTGAAGCTGCTGGTTACTGAATTTCGTTATATGTTTTGAGTTATCACCTTCACCACCAAAAACTTCATATACCGAATACAAATTACCGTTTTTGTCATAGATGAAAATAGTATTTTTGACAGTAGACCTAGTGCTGTCATCAATTCTTTGAACTGCAAACGGTTTTCCTAAATAAAACCAATACTGAACCGAAGTTGCAGAACCCTTTTTACTTTTAATAGCTTTTACAATTTCACCGTTTTTCTTCCACAGATAATAAGTGAAATTACCTTGTTCTTTTGAAGTTACTTGAGAACCTTTTTCTAAAGAATTCACAGTATCTCGAACAAAATTAATATCATCTTGTAGAATTAGTGGATGCATTCTTGCATTAGCGGTAACGCATTCATCTGGCATTCCATCACCATCAAAATCAACGCGATAATCATTTTCTAATCCATCATTATCGCAAGTAGCCGAGCCGATAATTCTTCCGTTGCGTCTTCTAATTTGTTCGTCTAATTCTTTTAATTCTTCTATACTTGCATATTTTGAAGAACTTTGTTTTCGAGTTGTTTCTACTTTTTGAGATGTTGTTGTTTGTCTGGTTGAGTTATTACTAAAAACATCAAATATGTAATCGTAACCGTTGTACAAGCGTTCGGCTATTTGAATGTCTCGATTGCTGATATTCCTAACTTTTTTAGGATAATCAAATTTTGATTTCAGCTTACCGTTCTTATCGTAAACGAAAAGTTCTCCAGTATGAAATTGCTGAACTGCAATTACTCGATTATCAGCAAACCAATACTCGTTACCATCCCCTAACGTAGCAGAAGATGCGCTAGCCTTAACGATTTCATCACCTTTTTTGCAAATATAATAGTTAGTCTTTTGCAGAGTTTTTCGAGTTTCTTGACAACCTTTGGTTAGAGAATTTAAGGATTTTAACGCGCTATCATAAGAAGTTTCGTCAATCCTTATATTTCCAGAAGAAGAGTTTCTTGATGGTCGGTTTTGAGCAACTCTTGATGGTGAAGAAACTTGATTATTAGTTGCTATTTGCTGAGGAGGAGAATTTTCTTCTTGAATTGTATTTGCTGCTTGAACTGTATCACTTTCCTGATTTACAGCAGAAGATTGGCTACAACCGAATAATACAAATGCTACCAAACTTAGAGGCAAAAGTTTTGTGAATTTCATGTTATTAGTTATTTATAGCGTGCAAATTTATTTAATCGAACCTGCTTAAGACTTACAAATAGTAATTTAGTTGTAAAGTGCATGATTTATCAGCAATTTTAAAGCTAAAAATATAGCTTTTTATTTCACGCACTTAGTTAGTATTACAATTGTTGTAAGTTTTATAATTGATAGAGCACAATTACCAGATATA
This sequence comes from Cyanobacteria bacterium J06621_15, assembly GCA_038525335.1. Classification (GTDB taxonomy): domain Bacteria; phylum Cyanobacteriota; class Cyanobacteriia; order Cyanobacteriales; family Nostocaceae; genus Rivularia. The sequence continues at coordinate 1,669 of JBCBHT010000387.1, forward strand.
GCCTAACGAAATTAAGTTAAGATATCAATAAAGGTTGAAATTTACAAGTTATAAACCTTCAAAATTTGACCTTTGACCCTTGACATTCGCGTAGCGCTATATTTAATTAATCTGCTCCAAAGACATTAAAAATTTCCTTGTAACCATCTTTTAAACTTCTAGCTTTTTGAAGTTGTTGATTATTGAATTCTAGTATTCTTCTGGAATTAAGCATTTCAGGACCGAAAAGTTCAAATATTGAACTGAGTTCTCCATTTGGATAATAAACGTAATATGTATTGCTAAGTTGAGAGCCATCATTTCTGTCAACAACTTCAAAAACTGCAAGTGGTTTTCCTTCCATAAACCAATAGTTAACCGAGTTAGATAAATTTCTATTATCGGATTTAATAGCCTTTGTAATTTTGCCATTTTTTCTCCAAAGATAATAAGTAAAATTACCTTCTTTTCTTGAAGTTACTTGGGAACCTTTTTCAATCTCATTCAACGTACTGTTAACAATGTCAACACTTTCTTCTTCAATAAATGGATGTTGTTTAATATTTGCAGAAACGCATTCATCTGGCCATCCATCATTATTAAAATCAACGCGAACATCATTTTCTTTTCCATCACCATCGCAGCTTGCTGAGCCAATTATTTTTCCATTACGCTTACTGATTTTCTCGTCTAATTCTTTCCATGTTCCGTATTTAGAAGAAGTTTGTTTTTGTGCAACTCTTTGAGGATAAATATTCTGTTTTGGAGCTACTTTTTCTATTTTTTTCGCTGTTTGAGGTGATTTTTTTCTTGTTTGAGATGTTGTTTCTACTCTTGTAATTTGAGGTGAGTTATTTCTGGTTTGAGATACTTTTGGTGCTTGATTATTTGTATCTATTGGAGAAGTTGAATTTTCTTCTTGTGATGTATTTTCTTCTTCAATAGGATTAATTACTTGATTTGCTGATGGTGGTTGATTACATCCGAATAATGTAAATAATACTAAACTTAGAGGCAATAATTTTGTATATTTCATACTATTAATGATTTCAATAAATTCTTATTTTATTTATTCATCTCGAACAAGCTGTTTTCAAGATATAAGTAAGACAAAGCTCTACTTACCTGAAAAAACCTGAAGAAAACTGAAAAATGTCTTACATCTTCAAAACATTTCAGATAAAACGTATCTCATACTAAATACAGTTGATAAATAGTAAAATTACTTACTTATGTTAACTAGATAATTTTTCAAACATAAGCGAATTATTACTGAAACTTCACAAAATACAGCTTCTGCTTAAATTAATAGTAGTGCTTTAAATTAGCTTTGTTTGATTCAATCTACTAATCTATTGCATTAATTTTGATTGGCTTGTTTTCTTCATAATGTCGGGAGACGTAGCATTGCTACGTCTCTACAAAGCTATAAATTTTCAATTACCAAATACCCTAGGAATTATTCCTATACTTTCTTCTCAACTCTTCCAATTCATCATCTATTTTGCTATTTTTAGATGATTGCTGCGTATTTTGAGAAGATGAATTTGAGCTTTTATTTTTATTTTGAGACTTTTTACCGTTCATAAATATAGTTTTCATCTCTTCCAATTCATCATCTATTTGGCTGGGAGAAGAAGAAACAATAGTCGGTGGAGTTGGATTTGATGGTTTTGGAACTGGTTTTACAACATTTCCAGTTTGGGAAATTAAAGTCGGTAAAGCATTTAAATCTCTGAGAACTTCATCAACAGTTTGATAGCGACGAGCGGGAGTTGTCGCCAACATTTTATCTAAAATATTGCCCAAACTTTGATTAATATTATCTTTGAGATAATTTCTCCACAACCAAGCATCATTATTGATATCGTACAAATCAAATGGAGATTTCCCGGTTAATAAATGAATGCAGGTAACTCCCAAACTGTAGATATCGCTGGAAAACAACGCTCTACCTCTCATTTGTTCCGGTGCTACATATTCCGGACTTCCGATGCTAGTACCAGTTTGATTCATGGAAGCTTGAGTTACAACTTTAGAAGCACCAAAATCAACTAATACAATTTGTCCTTTTAGTTTAGGAGGATTCTGACGACGAATAATGTTTTCGGGTTTAATATCGCGGTGAATAATTTGTTTTTGATGACAAAACTGTAAGATTCTCAACAATTCATTTAAAAAGTGTTGAATTTGAGTTTCATTGTACACTCCGTTTTGCTGCAATTCCTGTCCTAAATTCAATCCATCAATAAATTCTTGCAGCAAATACTGTCTATCATCCTGAGTAAAATAAGCTAATAATTCGGGGATTTGTCGATGCTTTCCCAACTCTTCCAAACGCATCGCTTCATGATTAAATAATTCTATCGCTTTATCTAAAGTACTAGTACCTTGAGCTTGGGGATAAAACTGTTTAATTACACAAAGAGGTTGAGACGGTTTATCTTCATCCCGAGCCAAAAAAGTTCTGCTAAAACCACCTTGTCCAATTGGTTTCATAGCACGATAGCGTTCTTTGAGAAGTAACTTAGAACCACAACTCAAACAAAACTTATCGCTATTCGTATTTTGCGGATTTGGACAGCTAGGATTAAGACAGTAACTCATTATAAATGGGCATTTTATGCTCTATATATCTTTATTGTGCCCTGTTTCAGATATATTGTGTTTTCTTAAGGGTTGTCAAGGATATAGCGATTTTAGATTATTAAAGCTGGGCTGAAAATAAAATGTACACTTGTCATTGCGAGCGAAGCGAAGCAATCGCAGGGGTTGGGATTGCTTCGCTTCGCTCGCAATGACTTTTGATGATTGTTCACTGCTGATTGTTCATTGACAAAACTGGTAAATTCTCAAGCTGTTTCGCAACGGGTTCCGGAATATTCGCTTGTTTTCCTTTAGCTAAATAACAATCCCGCAATGCTAAAAGAAAACCTTGAATAGATTCGGGAGCGTCTTCGGTATCTGCGGCTTTTTGTAAAAATTGCTGCCACAGCTGCTGTTGATTTCCGAATAATTCTAGTAGGTGCAAACCAGCGAGATATTCGGCTAAGGGGTCGAGTACGAAGCGGATTTGGTCTTTTCCAGCACCGATGGTTTGGATGAGATGCAGGCGATTTTCGAGATAATTGAGACGGTCTTCTGAATCGTCACCCAAATTTATTAAAGCATTTTCTCTAGCAATTGGAATTGGTCTAAAATTTTGCTCCAGACATTGCCAAGCGAGGATTTTTGCATCTTTGTGAATGCTTCTATCATCCACTTTATCTTCAACCACATCCCGATTAATTTGGTTGAGATATTCCAGCATTAACTCGGGAATATTGTTGGGTAAATCTTGGCTATTTGTACTAGAAATTAACTGTTCTGCAAACAATTTCGCGAGTAAAACGGTGATATTACGAGTTCCCACCATCTTGGAAAGTTGAATACAAGCATTGAAAAACTCAATATCCGTGAAATTTTCTCTGTGACCTCGATGTGAGAGATAATCATCCATAAACGAAGAAAGGCGATCGCCATTTATTCGATGGGGATGAAGCGTAGTTTTGGTAATCCTTCCCAGCTTTTCATCCAAACGAGAAGTGACAACCAAAGCATTGATGCAGAAATTAGGAGAATCTGGGTTGATTGCTCTACGTGTAGCTTCGCTCATCTCGGAGAAATGGTCTACTATTACCAAAACTCAAGGAACTGCATCCTTACCAATTTTCTCTAATTCCCCAATCGTCTTATCCCTTTCTATTTCATCATTCGTATCCAACTTCTCAATCAAATTCTGAATCTCTTCCCGAGTCGGCTTTTTTCCCCAACTAACATCAGTAAATACCAACGACGACGAAACACACAGCAAAACAACCGCCAAACGAGCAGCGATTTTGAAACGAAATGTTGTGGTAAAGCGAGTGTTTTCACTCATGAGTAGCTTTAGACTCGGGTTTTGTCATGCTAGCTACCCAAAACACGTAAAATCAAGGTTTTATCGATACATTATTTTCCCTCTCCTTAATAAGGAGAGGGATGTCCGCAAGGACAGGGTGAGGTTTTAACTGTATTGAATTTCAAAATTATGGATGACGGAAATTTCTAGTCAGTTCATTGTGCTTTATAAGTTGTTTTATCTGTCACACAATCTACAAAACTTTTAATCTAAAATTTCAATTACTTAAAATTACATATAATAATCCC
>JBCBHT010000388.1:0-5762 GCA_038525335.1 Cyanobacteria bacterium J06621_15
CCAGAATCAGCGATGGTGAGTATCCCGTACAGCAAGCAAGCTATAACGATGCTGATTCTGGTGTTTGTTGTAGTTCGACTAACATTTCTAGCTTGCGGGGTGCTGGTTGTAGTTTCACCACCGCAAGCTACTGTTGTAAAACACAAACTCAACGCTAAAAAAATCGCTGTAAATTTACGCAAAATTGTCATGATTTGATAATTGTTCTTCTATCTTTGAGCTTAACAACTTCTTTAGGGGTGGACTAGGTACGGAGAACCGAAGAAATAAGTAGCAAGTAGTAAGTAGCAAGTAGGGAGTTAGGAGTTAAGAGTTAGGAGTTAAGAGTTAGGAGTTAGGAGTTCGGAGTTCGGAATTCCAATTATCAATTACCAATTACCAATTACCAATTACCAATACCTACAAAGGAATTAAATCTGTAAAATGCTGTAATAATTGGTCGTTGGTTAATTCATCACCTAGTTGTGCTGGAGACCAGTGTACTTGAACTGCTCGTAATTTATTTTTGTAATTTAAATTAATTAAAGCTTTTAAAGCACCTTGGAGAGCAGCAATATTTGATAAATCATCTTCTAGTTCTGGTACTTCTCCTTCATAAGCAACTGTAATCATCACTACAACGTTGCGGGTGACTGGAACTGAAAAATCATCGTTGTTATCCGAAAGCTCTTCCAAGGGTTGACTCAAATAGCGTTGTGCTGAGTCGGTAAATAGTTCTTGAACGTAGTCTCCTGCTTCTCCTTCATTGAAAAATACATCACCTTCATTCGCAGCAGACATCCATGATTCATCATATTGCAGCAAAGATTCGCAAACGGAAACTAATTCTTCTCCCATTACTTCCATATCACCGTCGGAATTAACTGCTTCTCTAGAGCTATGGTTTAACACTCCTAAAATAGGTGCAACTTCCGAACCACTTAGATGCAACATAATGCGACAAACTACATATCGAGTACGACCCATCATTTTATTGAACATTTTTAACCGCTCCTGTATATAAAATTTGAACCAATAATATGGTAATTGGTAATTGGTAGTGGGTAATTGCTTATTGGGTATTATTAGGTCACATTTTTACTTGTAAGCTATATTTTATAATTTATAATTTTTATTTTTTATATGTGTTATTCATGAAACACATCTATTTATGATATTTTTGAGATAAAAAATTACCAATTACCAATTACCAATTACCAATTACCAATTACCAATTACCAATTATATATTCCCTAATTAAAATAATGAAAGCCTTTGAAGAAATCAATAATCATTTTTAAAGACGGTTGTCTGGATTTAGAAAGTTCGCTTAATTCGTCATCGTATAGTTCTGTTTCAATTTGTGGATGGTCAATGAGTCTTTTTCCAAAGTGTGGATTATCATAAATAATTAAGTTTCCCGCACTTGAATTTGTTAATATTGTTTGTGTAGGAGCTTTAAAGAAGTTTAATTTTGCTGCAATTCCTAAAATTTTAGTAGTATTTTTAATCATATTTTCATTTTTCATCACTTGTTCTAATGAAGTAATGAATTGTTGCATTTTTTGACTATTAATAAGTTCGTTATTATTGTCTGGACTGGCAATAGTTTCTATTACTCTATATATACTTTTTTGGGTAATAGTAGCATCTTTAAAAGGAATAATTGCCATGTAAGCAATAGGAAATAAACTTTCGTCACTATCTACACGAAAAGTAAAAACAGTGCGACGACGACCTATTTCCATACTAGGAGGTTGTTTCAATCCTTGATATTTTTGAGTAATTTGGAAAAATGCACCAGCTAAAGCGAAATTAGCTTCTGGATCTAAGGGTCTATCAATAATAATCCTAATTGTTGGAGGAGTTTCATTGAAAAATTCACCCGAATCTTCAGCATTTAAATGATGAATGATAGACCTGTCCCCTTTTTTGCTCAAGTCTACCCATTCACAAATCAACATATCGGTTTTTAAGCCAAATCTAGAGGTAGCGTAAAGTTTAGCTCCGGTTAAAGTTGCACCTGTTAAATCAGCACCAACCCATTCAGCTTGAATTAATTTTGCATGAGTTAAGTCAGCATGTACAAAACTTGTATTAGTTAGATTAGCATTACTCAAATCGGCTCCAGCCAAGTTAGCACCGCTTAATTTAGCACCACTTAAATCAGCCCAAGACAGATTTGCACCTCTTAAGTCAGCCCATCGGAGGTTTGCATTACTGAGATTAGCACCACTTAAATTAGCGCGAAACATATTTACTTGACGAAGTTCAGCTTCTCGTAAATTGGCACCGCTTAAATCAGCACGAGTTAAATTAGTAGTATTTAAAGTTGCTTGTTCCAGATTTGCAGCAACTAAAGACGCACCTTTAAAACAAGCTTGATTTAAATTTGCACCTCGTAAAACAGCATGACGCAGTGTAGCTTCGCGTAAATCAGCATTAGTCAAGTTTGCTTCTAATAAATTAGCACGACTAAAATCAGCACGAATTAATTCACTTCGGATTAAAGAAGCTTGAACTAACTGAGCATTATTCAAATTAGCTCGAATTAAATTAGCCACATTTAAGCTAGCTTTAGTAAGATTAGCTCCTTCAAGATGGGCACCACTAAGTCTTGCTACATTAAGTTGAGCATAGCTTAAATTTGCTTTCGTAAGATTAGAACCGCTGAGATTTACTATACTTAAATCGGCATGGCTCAAATCTACACCACTAAGTTTTATCCCAGCTAGATTAGCTTCGGTGAGTTCAATACCGCTAAAATCTCTAAATCCAAGAGCGTATTTTTCCAATAATTTCTCTACATTCATTGATGCTACCTCTGATTTTTTTAATAATTGGTAAATTATGCAGAAATTAAGTAATATCTAATTCAGAAATGGGAATTGGTAATTGGTAATTGGTAATTGTTAATTGGTAATTGATAATTGGTCATTGAGAATACTATTAATTATTCTCTTTCTACCCCATAGCATTTGGTACAGGTCTGGAAACCTCCCCAATCCTCGATTCTCTCTCCCTTCTCTACCCATTACCCATTACCCATTACCCATTACCCATTACCCTTTTATAGAAATTAAGTATGATAATTGGCATAGTCGGTCTTGGATTAATAGGTGGTTCTTTAGCTTTGGATTTGAAAAAGCAAGGACATCACGTTTTGGGAGTCAGTCACCGCGATTCAACTACTCAAAGAGCAATATCTTTGGGGATTGTTTCCCAAGCATCGGTTAATATGAGCTTGCTATCGGATGCGGAGGTCGTATTTATTTGTACACCTCTGGGATTTATTATTCCCACACTTGAGCAATTGATTGCTCATTTACCAAGTTCTTGTGTAATCACTGATGTTGGTTCCGTGAAAACCCCGATTGTGAAAGGGATTGCACCAGTGTGGAAAAATTTTATTGGGGGACACCCAATGGCTGGTAGTAACGATTCTGGGATAGAAGCTGCGCGTAAAAATTTATTTAACGATAAACCCTACGTACTAACACCTATAAATACAACTCCAGCAACAGCGATTACAGTTGTTGAAAATTTAATTAGTCAATTAGGGGTGAATATTCATTATTGTTCCCCAGAAGAACACGATAAAGCAGTTAGTTTAATTTCTCATTTACCGGTGATGGCTAGTGCTTCTTTAATTTCAGCTTGCGAAAAAGAACCCGATTCTCAAGTTCGTCAGCTAGCTCAAAAGTTTGCTAGTTCCGGTTTTCGCGATACATCTCGCGTCGGTGGAGGAAATCCCGAACTGGGGGTAATGATGGCAAAATACAATCGAGAAGCTTTGTTAATGTCGTTACAAAGCTATCGCTCGAATCTTGATGAATTAGTTAAGTTGATTGAACGAGAAGATTGGACTAGTCTCGAACAGGTTTTGCATTCAACCAAAGAAGCGAGGAGTAAGTTTTTAAGTAGTAAGTAGTAAGTAGCAAGTAGCAAGTAGCAAGTAGCAAGTAGTAAGTAAATTAAGTTGTTGCTTTATTTTTACCTTTGCTACCCAACCTTACACCGCTTCCCCTCTTCCCCCTCTCCCCTTCCCTGTTACTTATCCCAAGATTCTGGGAACTCTGGAACTGTAGGAAAAAATCGGGGATGGGAATATATGTGGGTGAGGTTGAAAAAGCTGATATGGAAGTTTCGGGGTGTTTTAATTGCTTGTCCTAGTGTTGCTATTTTGTTGATTGGATTGCGCTTGAATGGGTCTTTGCAATCTTTGGAGTTGGCTGCTTGGGACTATTTTATCCGTTTACGTCCATCGGAAGCGGTTGATTCGCGGATTGTGATTGTTGAGTATAACGAGTCGGATATACGAAAGCTGGGACATCCTTTGTCTGATGAAAAGCTGGCTGGTTTAATATCAATTTTGAAGAAAAATCAACCAAGAGTTATTGGACTTGATATTTATCGCGATTTACCTGTAGCACCAGGGTCTAAAAAATTGGAGGAGGTTTTTGAATCTACACCGAATTTGTTTGGAGTTCAAAAGGTAACGGGTGGTAATTCTAATTCCGTGAATCCATCACCACAGTTAAAAGAATTGGGTCAGGTTGCTGCTTCTGATGTAGTGTTGGACGAGGATGGTAGGATAAGACGAAGTTTATTAACTCTAACAAATAAGGATGGCGAGACTTTCGCAGGTTTGGGAACTCAGATGGCTTTGAGTTATCTGGAATCGGAAGATATTTATTTAGAGTTAATTGACGAACAAAATCTAAAATATAAGCTTGGTAAAGCTACTTTTGTTCCTCTTGAAAAAAATCATGGTAGTTATGTTAGCAGTAATATTCTAGGTGGTTATCAGATATTAGCTAACTTTCGTAACCTGCGTTCTGGTTTTCCCACAATCTCTGTAAGTCAGGTTTTAGAAGGAAAAATGCCGCCTAATTTCGTTCGCGATCGCATTGTTTTGATTGGTCCAACAGCGGCAAGCTTAGATGACTTTTTTTATACTCCTTATCGCGATAGAAGTAGTGGAGTTTCAATTCATGGAGATATTGCAAGTCAATTAGTTAGTGCAGCATTAGAAGGTCGTCCACAAATTAAAGTGTGGTCGGAAACCTATGAATATTTATGGATTTGTGGATTGTCATTTGTAGGAGCAACATTAATTTGGATGCTACGGAGCAGGAAACATACTAGCTTAGCTTATTTAATTGTTCTGCTTTTAGGATTTGGTTTGATAGGTGCATCTTATCTGGCTTTAGTGTTAGCAGCATGGTGGATTCCTGTGGTACCGGGAATTTTGGCTTTGTTCGGTTCAGCAATTACCGTTACAGGAATTATTGCTCGCGATACATCAAAAATGCGTCAAACTTTTGGTCGTTATCTAACTTCAGAGGTGGTTGCAACTTTGTTAGAAACACCTGAAGGTTCAAAGATTGGTGGTGAGAAAAAACATGTGACAATTATGTTTTCTGATTTAAGGGGATTTTCCGCAATGTCAGAAAAAGTTCCTCCAGAAAAGATGGTGGAAATTATCAATCTTTATTTAGCAGAAATGACTGATATTATTACTCATTACAGAGGTACTATTAATGAGTTTATGGGTGATGGTATCTTTGTCATGTTTGGTGCGCCGGTTGCATTCGTAGACAACGAAGAACGTGCTGTAGCTTGTGCTTTAGCAATGCAATTAGCAATGGATGGAATAAATCAAAAATTAGCAAAAATGAATATCACACCTTTAGAAATGGGTATTGGTATTCATTGTGGAGAAGTAATTGCAGGAAATATTGGTTCTAAACAGAGGGCAAAGTATACTGTTTTAGGAAGTA
>JBCBHT010000389.1:0-5704 GCA_038525335.1 Cyanobacteria bacterium J06621_15
CTTAGTCTGACGACTCACTCCGTGAACGCTAACGCTATCGCTCGCAATGACACAAATTATTTTGTCCACCCACTTAAGAAGAAAGCCCTGGTCTAATAGCTTATGTCCCGTATTATTTTTGTAGTAAATCACATTATTACTGGAATCAATACGCTCGTCTGTCATGTTCCAAATCGTAAATAGTTTTCTCCAATAGCCAATTAGCAGAACGTTCTGGGTATTTGTTTTGAGTGTTTAAAAACAAACGTTTGGCTGTTTCAGGTGACTGTACTAAAATCAAAAGTTTCTTCTGCAAACGAGAATTAGCTTGACTAAAATAGTCCAATTCTGTTGATTTGGAATCAGTTTCTTGAAAATTTCGCTGGAGAAGAACAGTTACAATTGCAATTCCTAACAACATTAATGTTACCTGAGTAGTATCGAAGTCAGGAGATGGCTGTAAACGAGTTAATTTAACAGTTCCATCCTGTTCTCTTGGCTGAGAAACTTCTACATATAAATTAGAAGAACGGCTTTCTAAAGGAATTCTTGTTGTGGTTACTTTCTTGTTATCTACAGCCACAGGACAAATATCGTTTGATTTCAAGTTATTCGAGCAATTATTTACTTCAGACGCAAGTACATTACCAGCTAAATAAGTGCAAGCGATTGTAGCTAAAACGGTGTTGATTTTGAATAAATTACGCATTTTCTGCACCTCTCATTCAAGTTATATCAATATCGGAACAGTTGTCTGGTGCCAACATTTATATATAGATTTTTATTTGATTTAGCCATACAGTTTTTAGAGCCAATATTTATATATCGTTTGCTTTGGTTTAGTTGTACAATATTTAAATTAATTAACAAATATTGACATGAACGCTTGAGCATGGATTAAAAAATATTTATTAATTCAAATCAAACAACCGATAAATATCAGCCAATACTTCGTTCACTTCAGCCAGCAGCAAATTAGTATACAAATTCCCCAGTCGCTTCAAGTCGGGAAACCCTCCCAACGCGCTGGCTCACAATTTAAACTCTTCTGTAACCACAGCATCTTGATAAATTGCTTCTACCTTGAACTGTTTACCAACAGCTTCGCTAAATGCTAACTGAATAATTTGGTCGTATTTTCTTGCAATTGCTGATTCACTTTCTGCTTCATCAGTATTATGATTAAGCGTTACTTTAAGTTTTAATCCTTGAGGTAAACAATCTTGATTATGAGTTAGAATTTGTACGAGTATACCTATCTCTTGATTTTCTTCAAATCTCATATTAACTGTTAATGCAAAGCGTTGACCACTTAGTAATAAATCAAAGTCAAATAATTTACCCCTTCTAACTGCAAAATCTGATGACTTAGTATTTCTTCTGGCTGCACCTGAATAACCTAATGTTGGTGTTTGCGGTGTCAAAACTTCTTCGAGAGATTGCCAACTTTCTTCAAATACTCCGCTCCACCATTGAGCAAGATTAACAAGAGATTGAGTAACTGCGTTAGTAATATTTTCTGTTAGTTTGGGTAAAGGAATAGCTTCAACTTCCAGAAATCGAATATATAAGAACAAATTGTTTATTTCACTATCAAAATTAGAAAGCGGAATTTGGCAAACTTCAGATTTTTCAATTTGAGATAATTCATCATGTCGTATTATTCCATGAATTATTAACTGTTCTGCTTCTTCTAAAATTTCGACTAATACATAAAAGTGAGCCGCAAATTGTGGTGATGTGATATTTTCTTGAGAAATAGTAATGAAATTTTCATAAATGCTATCTACAGTGATTAATTGAACCTTAAATTCACCAACTTGTAAATTAACGCTTTTCTGTTGAGAATCTGTATAATCGTGCTTGATTTCAATATCTGGAATTTGTTGTTGTAACCATTCTTCAAAACCAAATAAAGCTAGTTGATTTAAATAAACTCTCCATTGATTTTTCTCATCATCAATATTTTGACTAATATTGTTAGCTTTCTCGTAATGTTCTGCTTCTAACCAAGCAATTCTTGGTTGAATTCTTCTGCTAAAATTTTGTTCTGGATGTAAGCTTAATCGAGTCATGACGTTTTTTATATATGATTATTTTTATTACTGTTTCTTTTTTTGTGGATGTAATCTCGCAAAATTTGAGCAAATAAACTATTTTTATAAACGCTCCTCGATGCTGTAATTTCTGCGTAAGCTTCTTTGAATGCTATCTCATCCAAAAAATTTCTTACCTGTTGTGCTATATTTCGTAAATTATTCGGATTGCAAGATAATTCTGAAGTAAAAAATTTGCTAGCTTTTTCTTGAATTTCTTCTATGAAACTCTTCTCAGAAAAAGACTGAACATTTTCAATTAACTCGCTCAGTTGAAATATACGTCTGGCTTTTGCCCAATTTATCTCCCATAATGCAGCTATTTCTTTCAAACTCAAAGGTTTATTTTTTTGGTAATAAAGTTGTAGTCCTTGGATGAATTTTGGAGCATAAGCAGAATAATTCTTTTTTTTAGATAAAAACTTCACTCGTTGAGGAATTATTTCTGATATTGCTTTAAATAATACTTGATTAGGTAATTGATTTAAAAGTTCTCGTAATTCAATTTCTTCAATATCTTCTGAGTTGTTATTTTGATTAATACAAGATAGATTCGATTGAGAAAAGTAATCACAATCATTATTATCTCGGGAATAATTATCTATAGAATCAGCTATAGGACTTCCTATCTTAGTAGAATAAGTATCTTGACGTAATATTTCTGCAATTTCTTGAAAATGTTGAATCAATTCACGAGCAGAGCTAAGTATAATATTTTTATCCCGCAATAAACAAAGCATTTCTTCCAACTGTGGGTATGTTGGTTCGGAACACCTACCCCTTTGACGAAATTTTTGTCTATCTCTTCTATATACTGCATGAAATACTTCTATAAGCTGACGTTGGTTATTAGTAAAATGAGTATCAAGGGATTGAGGAATTTCTCTACATAATAATGACCAATCGCTGGGAATCCAAACTCCAATTTCTAATAAATGTGTTTGTAAATCTGTATTTTGCCTAGCACATCTAATACACCAATTATCTAAACTTTCACTATTTTTACTATTAGATAAATTAGGATTATAGGTCTTTAAAACATCCACACTAAAAAAGTTACCTTCTCTAGGTGTTGATTGAGTATAACCATTTTCATTTAGAATTAATTGAGTTTTATTATTGTTTTCCAAGACTATTAAAGTACTACCGTCATCGTTGAGAACGTATGATAATAATTCTGAAAATAACGTATAGTTACTAGAACTTTTACCAGCAAGTATTTGACAACCTTTAATAATAGCGTGAGATAGGTAGCATCTCAAACAAAGTCCAGCCTTAGCACGTTTTTGACTATCAACTGTACCATCATGGAACATTTTCCATAAATGTACTTGAATATATTTATTTTCACCCTTAGATAAACTTTTTTGGCTGTTTAATTGCGGAAATTCATTTTCAAAAAACTCTTTTGCTAAAGTTGATTGTTTCTCTCTGTAACAAGAAGTAGCTTTACCATCTTTATCAAAAGGATTAGCGATAATATTAATTGTCCAATACCTTGATATATTTGTGTCCATATTCATGCTATTCGTTTAAGTTAGTTGATAGTTTTACATGGGTATGATGTTTTGCTCAATGGGGCTTACATTTATATATAGATTGAAGATTTTTTACCTATACACTTTTCTGAAATATCTTTGCAGTTTCGCTTATATAAATTTTGGCGTTGCTGATTAAAAGTATGAATAGCCCCCAACCCCTGCCCCCGTGACCCCAATGAAAGGGGGTACTGGGGGAGAAATATATTTTAAAGTCCCCCAAACTTGGGGGATTTAGGGGGCTATACTTATATGCTAATTGAGAATTTATGCCTATAATTTTGTCATCTATCCAATGGTTGATTATATCGACTTTTACTAAATCACATAATTTTAGGAAACATTTTTGGTGCAAAAAGTAATATTTTTACGGCACATATAGTAATATCACATAGTCAGTAAGGAGATACGGGATACAACTACTATAAGGAACTGATAATGCAGGTACTGGTAAATCTAAGGTTTAGTGATGGTGACTTTGAACATGGATTTGATAAAACTAACCTTAGTGCGAGTATAGCTGGTAGCAAAAATTCTACAGAATTACAAACTCAACTTCCTGCTGCACCTCGAATTCCTGAGTTATATCAAAGTTGGCAAAATAAGTACAGCGAGTTAGTTGAAACTCGTGTCAGAAAAATTGTAACTGAAGAACTAGTAACTAGTGGTTTTTATACAGGAAATTTCTCAAGAGGTTTTAGCAAACAACAACCTACCAATTTCTCATATTATGAGTGTCAGCAGAATTGCAATCAATATGCAGAGGATTTACGTACCCATATTAATCAATGGCTGGTTGTAATTAAATCTCGATTAGAAACTGAGTTTGAGTTAGATACAAATTCAAATTCAGAAATTTTATTAACTATTAATACTGAAAATATTACATCCAGGGTAACAAAAGATATTTTACATCGTTTACCTTGGCAGGAATGGGATTATTTTGATAATAATTCGACTTTTGAAGCTGTTTTATGTTTGAGTGAATTTCAATCAAGTCCATTATCTAAAACAGATGATGGGATATTTAGAAGGGTTAGAATTACGAGTATATTTGGTGATAGTAAAGATATTGATGTTGCAGGGGATAAAGAGTTAATAGCAAAACTCCAGAAGCGAGGAGCGGAGTTAATTAACCTGGAGCAACCACAACGGCAAGATTTTATCAAGTTATGGGATGAACCATGCGATATTTTATTTTATAGCGGTCATAGTGAAAGTAGTATTGATGGTACTGTTGGTTCGTTACAAATTAATAGCGAGGAAAATTTAAATTTACAGGAAATTAGAAATACTTTTCAAGAAGCGATTAGAAAAGGTTTAAAGTTAGCGATATTTAATTCTTGTGATGGTTTGGGTTTAGCGAAGCAATTAGCAGATTTACATTTGCCTTATATTATAGTTTGGCGAGAACCCGTACCGGATAAAATTGCAATTAGATTTCTGGAATATTTTCTTAGTTCTTATTCTGAAGGTAAATCGTTATTTAAATCGGTACGAGATGCAAGAATTAAAATTGTAGAACTTAGTAATAGTGCTGAAAAAGAAAGACAAATTCCCGGATTGGAATGGTTGCCGATAATTTGTAAAAATACACCTGATGCTCCTCCAACTTGGGAAGATTTGGGAGGACTTACGGGTAAACTTCCCGACTGTCCCTACCAGGGTTTATCCGCATTTAGAGAAGAAGAAAAAGATTTCTTTTTTGGTAGGGATGATGTAATTGCAGATTTAGTGGAAGCAGTTAATAGTAAACCTTTGGTTCCGGTGATTGGTGCTTCTGGTAGCGGAAAGTCTTCGGTGGTATTTGCGGGGTTAGTTCCCCAGTTGAGGAATATTGGTAACGTACAAATTGTATCCTTTCGTCCGGGGAAAAATCCTTTTGATGCTTTGGCTGTTGCATTAAATCGAATTTGCAATACTCAATCTAACAACCGATTAAAAGAATTGGAATTGGAAGTGGATTTACAACAAAATGAACAAACTTTGTGCAATTTTATTAGGAATAATTATAATTTAACAAGTAAGAATATACCTTCATCGGAACGTTTTATAATAATTGCCGACCAATTTGAAGAACTTTATACCTTA
>JBCBHT010000390.1:0-5701 GCA_038525335.1 Cyanobacteria bacterium J06621_15
CATTTTTATTTGGTATCTTATTCGCCGGAATTCCCATAATTCAACACTTCTCCCTCCGATTAATTCTCTGGAAAAATGGCTCAATTCCCTGGAACTATGCCCGCTTTCTAAAATACGCTGATGAGCGCAAATTAATAAATCAAGTTGGCGGACGTTTTACATTTATTCATGACAAGTTGCAAGAACATTTTGCCGATATACAATTATAAATATGTAAAATCTTTACCAAATGCCAAAAAAAATCAGGGAACTCAAACAAATGCTTCGTAAAGCAGGTTTTACAGAAGTACCAGGTAAAGGAAGTCATACAAACTGGATACATCCTCTTTATACTGGAAAACTCACAGTTTCAGGTAAAGATGGAAATGATGCTAAACGCTATCAAGAAAAAGATGTGCTAAAAGCTATCGATGAAATAGAAACTAATATTAATAATGATGAAACTTAAGTATAAAATGATAATTGAATGGTCAGAAGAAGATGATTGTTTTTTAGTTGGTTTTCCTGACTTTCCTGGGCAAAAATGGCGGACTCACGGCGAAACTTATGAGGAAGCGGTTGATAACGGAACTGAAGCTTTAGAATCTTTAGTAATAGCTTATCAAGCAACTGGTGAATCTCTTCCCGAACCAACTGTTAAGAAAGCTGCTTGACACGATAAATTACAAGAAAATTTTGCCAGAATGTAAATATATTCGTAGCCCTAAATTAATCTAGGAGCATAAAAAATGTCTGAAGAATATTTCGACATCGTGATTGTCGGAGCAGGACTTTCTGGTATCGATGCAGCTTATCATCTACAAACCAAATCCCCCCAGAAAAGATACGTAATTTTAGAAGGACGCGAATCTATGGGTGGAACGTGGAATTTATTCCGCTATCCCGGTATCCGCTCTGATAGCGATATGTACACTTTTAGCTATAGCTTTAAACCTTGGAAACAAAGTAAAATCATTGCGGATGGAGCATCAATTCTCAACTATTTACAAGAAACTGCTACAGAAAACGGTATCGATAAACATATTCGCTATGGCTACTTGGTAAAGAAAGCTAATTGGTCTACCAGTGAGTCTAATTGGACAATTGAAGCTGAATGTAAGGACACCAATCAAACCGTTTGCTTCAAGTGTAATTTTCTTTTGATGTGTTCTGGCTATTACAGCTATGAGGGAGGATATAAGCCAGATTTTCAAGGTCGAAATCGTTTCCAAGGTGAGATAGTTCATCCACAAGAATGGTCAGAAAATCTCGATTATCAAAATAAGCAGGTAGTTGTGATTGGTTCTGGAGCAACTGCTGCGACTCTTATTCCAGAAATGGCTAAGAAAGCGGAACATGTAGTAATGCTTCAACGTTCTCCCAGCTACTTTATCTCCCGCTCCGATAAAGATGTTAATAAAAACTTTTTGAGTAAAATTCTACCTGCAAAATTGAATTATTTTATTAAACGTTGGAAAAGTATTATATTACAGCAAAAAATTTATCAAGCTACACGTAAGAAACCAGAAGAAGTTAAACAGAAGCTTTTGGATTTGGTACGTAAAGAATTGGGAGAAGATTATGATATTGAAACCCATTTTACACCGCATTATAATCCTTGGGACCAGCGTCTGTGTGTTGTACCGAATGGTGATTTGTTTCAAACAATCAATTCAGGCAAAGCATCTGTTGTTACCGATAGTATCAATACTTTTACAGAAAAAGGTATTCTTCTAGAATCGGGTCAAGAATTGCAAGCCGATATGATTGTGACGGCAACGGGTTTAAATATAGTTGTGCTTGGGAATATAAAATTTACTATCGATTCTCAACCAGCAGATTTTTCAAATACTTATACTTATAAAGGCATAATGTATTCAAATGTACCCAATTTAATATCTTTCTTTGGCTACATTAATGCATCTTGGACTCTTCGTGCCGATTTAATTGCAGGATACGTTTGTCGTATCATCAACTATATGGATAAAAAGGGATTTTCTCAATGTACTCCCCGTTTGCGCGATAAAGACAAAAATATGTCCGAGCGTCCCTTCATCGAAAACTTATCTTCCGGTTACGTAGAGCGAGTAAAGCATTTGTTACCAAAACAGGGAGACTGCGAACCTTGGATTAATCCCCAGAACTATGCATGGGACAGAAAAATGATTCGTCGCGGAAATATTGAAGATGGTGTATTGAAATTTAATTAAAGAAGATAATTAAATATTAATTTGGCTTTTTAAAAGATGTTCTAAAAGCTATTGATGAAATAGAAACTAATATTAATAACGATGAAACTGAAGTATAAAATGATAATTTAATGGTCGGAGGAAGATAATTGTTTTTTAGTTGGTTTTCCTGACTTCCCCGGACAAAAATGGCGGACTTATGGCGAAACCTATAAGGAAGCAGTTGAGAACGGAACCGAAGCTTTAGAATCTTTAGTGATAGCTTATCAAGCAACAGGTGAACATATCCCGAACCAACTATTAGTAAAGCTGCTTAGAAACTAAGGTGCGTTACGCTTTGCGACAACACACCCTACGAAATGAATCAAACAGTAAATAATAATACAGCTTAACAGGACTTACGTAACGAAGATTTGTCATTGCGACCGGAACGGAGTGTAGGGAAGCAATCGCAAGGTTCTTGCGATGATCCACAGCTTCGCTGAATACGTCGCTATCGCTCGTAATGACGAAGTTACGTTGCTTTTGCGTAAGTCCTACTTAATTTAAAGCACTTATGACTAAAGTAATAAAATAGATTACATGGCGTAATACCCGTACAATATTCACAAATTTTTCTTCTAAAATATAAATATTGGGTTAGAAAAAATAAATTTCAATAACCTTGTATCTTGTATTAGTTCCAAGCATTGATTTAACTAATTTAAGAATTTGATTTATGTAGCTAATGAGAAAATTGATTCTCAGATAGAACAAAAACGAGATACCAAAAGAAATTTCAACAAGTTATCAATAAGAGGTGTAGAAATGAGTAAATTTCTTAAACGTGCATTCTTACCCAGCCTACTAGCCACAGGTATGTTAAGCGCGACTTTAATACCAGCACAACCAGCTAAAGCTGACGATTTATTAGAAGATGCAGCAATTGGTGCTGCTGCTGGTGCAATCACCGGAATTATCACCAACAACGATTCTGTTCTCACCAACGCTGCTAACGGTGCTGCTGCTGGTGCTGCTGTTAATGCTGCGAATAGCGGTAGAAGAAGAAAAGACCGTAACTTAATTCAAGATGTGGGAGCAGGTGCAGCTGGTGGTACAGTCGCAGGTGAAATTACTAACCGCGATAACACCATAAGTAATACCATCAATGGTGCTGCTGCTGGTGCTGCTATTCATATATTAAAAGGAAAATAAATCAGTGAGCAGTGAGCAGTGAGCAGTGAATAATTTTTAGTGATTAGTTAAGTATTGAGTAAGTGATTGTTTTTTATACTCTATTCGTAATTTACTTTCCTAATCTTGATAACTATTAGCTGCTTATTGATAACTGCTCACTGTTGACTGTTGACTGATAACTGATAACTGATTTGTTTGCTTTAACTACAGCTTATCCTTTCGCAAAACTTGGCTTAACCAAATAAGCTGGATGAATCAGGTATTCTACTTAATAACGGCGAATCATTTGTTACAGTAGGCGCTTACCTGAGTAAAAATGACCAGACTATTTGATATCTTCTTAGCAGGGGGTTTCATGATGTTTCCCCTGCTAGTTTTGTCTGTTGTAACCTCGGCTTACGCGATGCAGCGCGTTTGGTTTTGGTTTAAGTTGGCAGTTCAGGAAAGACAGGTAGTGCAGGATGTGCTAACGGTAGCACAGTACGATTGGGAAAAGGCAGAGGAAATCGCTACTGCTGCTGAAGATTTGGCGATTGGACGTTTTATTTCTGCACCATTAAAACTAAATAATCCAACTCCAGAAAATTTTCACTTAGCGGTACAAACAGCAGCGGATAAGGAATTGGTTGATATCGGGGGAAATAACAAGCTGTTGGAAAGTGTAATTATTATTGCACCTTTACTTGGTATTTTAGGTACTGCTGGTGGTTTGATTTCTGCTTTCTTCACTTTGAGAAGTGGTGCAGCAGATGCTGCTAATGGTAGTGGAGCAGCTACTTTGATTTTGCAAGCATTAATTAGCAGTGCAGCAGGAATAGCAGTAGCGATTTTGGCTTATGCTTGTTTCCAGCTTTTTGTATTATTACGTGCGCGTCGAGTTGACTATTTTGCCACAATAGGTAATCAATTAGAATTGATTTATTTACATCTTTGGAATCAATCAGTTCAAGATGCTACGAGTAGTTCATAATTTATAAGTCGTAATTCGTAATTATGAGATTTTCTTAATTATGAGTTGCGATTTTTTAATTGAGAGGGAGTGGGGAGTAGGAAATAGTAAAAACTTGCCTTCTGTGCTTCATTGTTAATAATTTAATAGTTGATATAGCAATCCTAGATGAGTAGTAAGAAAGG
This sequence comes from Cyanobacteria bacterium J06621_15, assembly GCA_038525335.1. Taxonomy (GTDB): domain Bacteria; phylum Cyanobacteriota; class Cyanobacteriia; order Cyanobacteriales; family Nostocaceae; genus Rivularia. The sequence goes on from JBCBHT010000390.1 coordinate 4,479, forward strand.
TAGGTGCTAGAAACCCGGTTTTTTGGAAAAACCGGGTTTCTAAAATCTCAAATGATTTAGGAATACTATATTTGAATATTATTTTTAATATGGCAGTTTTCAATTGAATGCAATACAGTGTGAACCTCACCCCCTTCCCCTCTCCTTATTAAGGAGAGGGGTGTATTATATTCAATTGGAAACTACTATATCTTTAATATTTTTAATTATTCTTTGGACTTATCAGTAGTTATTGTTTTTCTCATATCAACTACTGATGAGCCATATTTTTTCTTTCCTGTTCACTGCTCCCTGTTCACTGTTCTCTACTCCCTATTAATAAAAAAACGTAATCCATAATCAAAATTACAAATTACGTTAATTAAGTTTGTCTTTCTGAAATATATCGAAAGCTAAAGTTTAGGGGAAATTTTTCAAGGCAAGAATAATAGCTCCTTTGCCTTCTTTTGTTGGTACAAAAGAAATGTATTTGGAAAATTCACCTTTCTTTACTTCGTACAATATTCCAGAAGCTTCTTCATTTACTTGAGATGTTTCAAAACCTTCTGATTCGAGCTTACTTTTTACAAGTAAAGCTAATTCATCAGGTGTTTTATTTGTGTCTTTACCGAAGATTTTTTCGACTTCGGAAGTTGCAACAAAATCTTTTTCTTCCGTCCAACCAAGTTGAGCATAAAGACTTTGGAGCGTTGCATCAAACGCTTGTTCTTCAGTTTTAGGCTTTTCTTGCTGTTTTTGATTGCTTAATCTGTAGCAATCAACTCGCTGGGAAGATAACAGAATCATCGTACCTTGCTCTTTAACTTCAAAAAGCTGCAAGTATTGGGTGAGATTTCCTTTAGAAATTTGATAAACCTTTGTGTCAGATTCATCAGTGAGTTTTTCTACTTGAAAATCTGTATCTGCTAACTTTTTGTCGAAATAAGCTTGGACATCATTCAAAGAATCAGATGTACGTCGAGTACGTCTATCTATTTTTGCTATTTGTGTCCCACATACATAAGGTTTAACACCTGTGTATTTGGGAAAATCAGCAAATGGGTCTACAGGACGTTGTTGTGGTTGATTATCTGGGTTAGATTCAGTTTCTTTTTGAGCAGAATCACCTTCATCTAAAGGTTCTTCTCCTGCTCCAGTATCGGAAGTAGAATCACCTTCATCTAAAGGTTCTTCTCCTGCTCCAGTATCGGAAGTAGAATCACCTTCGTCAAAAGTTTCTTCTC
>JBCBHT010000391.1:0-5693 GCA_038525335.1 Cyanobacteria bacterium J06621_15
GCAGCTTTGGACAACTTATGCTTCCAATCAGCCATCGGACAAATTATGCTTCTTTGTCCAAAACTCAAGCTGGGTAATGTCACTGGAAGCATAATTTGGCAGCTTTGGACAACTTATGCTTCCAATCAGCCATCGGACAAATTATGCTTCTTTGTCCAAAACTCAAGCTGGGTAAAGATGTATAAAGTATTACTAGTGTCAGGCTAACGTTTTCATAGGGTTTAAAGGATGCTTCCGTTTTAGGACTCACGCATAGCTTTATGCTTCCAATTTGCTCAAGCGGACAAATTATGCTTCCATTGCGCCGGACTTATTGACAATATATTTACGCAATAACAAGGGTTTCAGCCTTTAAATTACTTGCTTATGCTTCCAGGGGCTGACAGCTTTTGGGTATAGTGACAGGTAAAGATGTATAAAGTATTACTAGTGTCAGGCTAACGTTTTCATAGGGTTTAAAGGATGCTTCCGTTTTAGGACTCACGCATAGCTTTATGCTTCCAATTTGCTCAAGCGGACAAATTATGCTTCCATTGCGCCGGACTTATTGACAATATATTTACGCAATAACAAGGGTTTCAGCCTTTAAATTACTTGCTTATGCTTCCAGGGGCTGACAGCTTTTGGGTATAGTGACAAAAGCTATTGATTTACTCGGAATTAACATGATTTGTACCGAGTAAGCTCGGACTTGAAATCTCTGTAAGTCCACTATGCATAGATTTTATTTTTCGTCAAAGGGGAACTTCAGTGTAAGAATTGACGGAACAGCATCTTGATTACTCTGTAACCATCGGATACCATTCTGTATTTGCTGCATTTGCTTATGACTCATTAATGAAAGAAAGACTTTTCGCCTTGTGTTAATTACTTCTTCGCCACTATTTTTAATTTCTGTCAATACCCACCATTCCATCATTGATGATGTGAATTGGTAGACCATTTTGTCTGAAGATTCTACAAGTTTGATAAATCCTCCATACTCTAAATCTCTCAATTCCCTTTTCTTTTGGGCAAAAATTATATCAATATCACTCAAATCATATTGACGACTTTTGCTGAGATGACCTTCCACCTGAGATAGAGCAATTAACATTAATAGTATTTGTTGCGTTTCATTAAAAGATGTCCACCAATCTTGGAATATTTGAACAGTAGCTCTCAAAAATTCTTCTGCAAAGGTTTCAACAGTTAGAGTTTGTCCACTACGCCAAATGTTGTAAATTAAAAAGCAGGCATTTTGCACCAAAACTGGAATTCCTCCAGATATTTCTTGAATCCCCTGTCTTAATGTTGTGGTCAGTTTTAACTCAGATGGCATTCGAGATAGCAATTCACTTACTTCTATATCATTGAAAGGTTTAAGAGATAAAAATAGATAGTGGTTATACCAAGGCGATGCGGAAGGATTTAGCTGAGGACCAATTTCGTTTAGACGTTTGCTGGAGGCGACAACTGTGGATAAATACTGGCTTTCAAAACTATGAGATGCAAGATTACGAATATTGCTAACAAATGTTTGTATATCAGCTTCTGTATAATTTTCGTGAGGAAATAAAGCTGCTTCGTAGTTATCTAGCAATAACAGCAAAAACCTATTTTGTTTCCCAATTTTTCGCAATATTTGACTAACGTGTTTACTTGTTAAAGCTTCCACAGTCAAAATTTCTTTAATATCAGTTTGTAATAATTTTTCATTACTGAGTTCTTCTTTAAGCAGTGTTAAGACTTCTCTCCAAAAAGCATCTGGTGTGAAAGGAAAAATGCTATCACAATTGAGATAAACAATAATTGCTTCATTTGAATCAAGCCCAAATTGTTCCCAAACTTCAGGAGAAGCTAAATATCGCAAGAAGGAAGATTTTCCTATACCTGTACTACCATGAATAGATAGATGACTACGGTTGTATATCTGGTCAAATGCTGATGCAATTGCAGAACGTCGTCCAACAAAATTTTCTGGAGGAACAGGAATCCCAGCAGAAAAGGGATTGCGTACATTTTGTAAACTAACGCTAATTTGGGTTCGTTCTTTTTCTAGTTGAGTTTCTACTTCTAACAGTCGCTGCTGCGCCCGTTTGTTGTCTGGTTCTAGTTCTAATGCTGTAGCAAATTGTACTTTTGCTTGTTGTAAATTACTTTGGAGCATAAGATCCCGCCCATAACCCACAAGGGAGGTGACAAAAGACTCCTGGAAACGGACACTTAAATTATCAACTTTACAAACTCTGGCATATAATTCCACAGCTCGGCTATACTGCTCATTTTGCAAACAAGCAGATGCCAGACTAAATAAAGCTTTAAAGTGATTAGGGTTAGTTTGCAATACTTGCTCGTACAAAGTGATCGCCTCGCGAAAATCCTTTTCCTGGCATAATTCTTCTGCCTGTTCGTACAAGGGGATGGTTTCTGGGTGAAGCTTATCTAATTCCAGTATCTCTTCGCGTAGGTGCTGTTTTTTTATAAACCAGCAACGCACTAATTCCACCATGATTGCATGGGGATAGGGTTGTTCACGAGACCATTGGGAAGGTTCTCTTTTTTGAATAAACCCATCGTTTTCAAGGGTTTCTAATGCCTGATAAAGCTCGTCTGTTACAGTTACGCCAAAATCTTCTAAGAGTTTCCAGTGTTCAGGACGCGAACGTTCTTGCATTTCCGCAATTGCAGCAAACACAACCCTCTCAGCTGGTGGTAATCCAAGACGAAACCATGCTAATCCGTTTTCACCTTTGGTAATTGCTTCATCAATACTTCGGTTAACATCTTCTTTAGTAACTATTTGCCAGTTTTCTACCTCTTCCTCTTGCTTATCTCTGGCTTTTTCAAATACAACACTACATAACAATTGGGTGCAGTAGGGTTGTCCGCTTGAGAGTTCCCAAATTGACTGAATTGCTTCAGGTTCATATTTTAAAATTCCTTCAGAAGTCTTGGTAATTAGGCGTTTAGTATTGGTGTTATCTAATAGACCAACTTCCATGAGGGGTGCTTGACGAAATAAGCTAACTAAGATTTTTTCTGCATATAATTGTCGTCCTATCACGGGAATTAGAGAGATTATCCCCTCATATCTCTTAAGCATCGACTGAAGATAACGGAAAAAATCATTTGCAATTGTATGTTCTTTGCGATCAATTACAGCGTCAAATTCATCCAAAAGTAGGACTATTTTTTTCTCTCCTAATGCTTTGAAAATTTGAGGTAAAAAATCATTGATGAAGATTTGAGAATTGGCTTCTAAATCTAGTTTTTTTGGAATTATTATATTTTGTTGAGTCAAGTTCAGAGATTCTATAATTCCTATTGCTAAATGATTTAGAATATCTGATAAATTGCCTTGATTTTGTCCCTCTAGAGACAGACGAACAAAAACAAACTGGTTCAGATGACTCAAAAAGTTAGGGATTTGAGCTAATACAGATGTTTTACCAATCCGCCGTTGACCATGCAGAAAAATAACACTTGTACCCTGAGCTAAGTTGTCCTCAATGAAGTAGAATACATCATCCCTTCCAAAAAACTTTTCTTTGTTGCCGATGGGATTGCCTACAATATAAGGATTTATAAGACTTGCAGCCATAGAAAATAAGAGTTGGATTCTAATTATGAAGGTGTACCACTGCCTGCGAATCCTCTAGCAAAAGCGCCCGCTAATCCTCCAAGCCAGGCAGGCACAGCTTTAATTGTATCTTTACGCTGCCACACCTGTTCCATAATGTTTGTTATTTGTTTTATCTGCTTGCGGCTAAGATTGAGAAAGATTATCTCTCGGTCTGTTATTTCTGGTTGATTTTTACTATTTTCCAGGTGTTGAATGACCCACCATTCCATGATAGACGAGGCAAACTCATAGGCTTCCTGTTCGTTTTCATCGACTCGACGACACAAAAGTCCTCTACTTTCTAAGTTACGCAATTTTGTTGCTTTTTGGCTAAGTATAATATCCACCCCATCAAGAGTATACTGGTGTTTTCGATTTAAGCGACCTTCCAAATGCGAAAGGGCGATGAATTTTAATAAAGTTTTTTCATCATCATCTGAATGCTTCCAAGCGCCAACAAAGTATTGTCTGGTTGCGTTTTCAAAGTCCCTAGCAAACTCTTCTGGTGTTTGAGTTTCTCCATCTCGTGAAAGGCTATAGAGTTGAAAGCCAGCATTTTGAATCAGTGCAGGATGTGCGCCAGAAATTTTTTGGATTGTTGCTTTTAAATCTAGCAGCCAAGGAATTGAATATTGCTCAGACATTTGCTCAAACCATTGCGATATTTCTTTCTCATTGAACGGCTTGAGGTAACCCTGACTGTAGTGATTGTTCCAAGGTGAGGTTCCTGGTGTAATTTCTGGTCCCAATTCTGTGAGATTTTTCAAAGCAGTCACAATTACCGAGATGTAGACTTGCTCATTTCCATGAGTAACCAAATTCCGGAAATTACTCAAAAATGAGCGCATATTATCTTCTGTATAAGCAGAGTTGGCATATAAGGCAGCATCAAAATCATCTAGCAATAGCAACAAAAATTTATTTTCTTTACCAATCTCAGCTAACAAGGTGCGTAGTTCATTAATATCATAAGTTCCTTGTCCTATTATCTGATTGATCATTGACTGCAATGCAGTGCTGTCTACCTTTTTTATTAAGTCAGTCAGTATATTTTCCCAAAAACTAATGGGAGTAAACGGTTGAATTTCATAACAATTGAGAAAAAGAATATATGCTTGCGATGGCTGTAGTCCTCTTGAAAACCAAGTTGTTGGTAAGGTGATATATTGTAGTAGTGAAGATTTACCCATGCCACTGCTACCCTGAATTGCTCTAGCTGTGCGGTTTGCAATAGTATCAAATGCTTTATTCACTTCGGATTTACGCCCAACAAACTTATCTGAAGAAACTGCACCAGAAATATAGAATGGATTCGGATTCATTTGGTATCGAAAACAAATTATAATAAGGTGTCTCTAATAATACATTGGTATAACTGAAAAAGATACGAAATTTTTCGCTCTCCTAGTTGAGCAAAATATAAACGAATCTATAAAATTGATATTTGAATAATTTATGCGCTAAAAGTTAGTACCTTAATTATTCGTCTCATGATTTTTCAAACTAACTAAGACACCTACAAAAGAATCAACTACTAAAAATATATACAAATAATATTTGTATATAGATAGTTAATATACTGATTATTAATCGGCGGAATTTTCTCTTCAACCGATACCAAGCAATTTTGACCCTACTGTGCTACAATCGTCACAAACTGAGGTATAGCAACACGTTCAGCCCTAATTTAACCAATTTCGTGCAGTACCCCTGCTCAGCATCGGTTTCTAAAACTACTGTGGTTAAAGGATATGTGACATCCTGTGCCGGTTTTAAATCTTACTTTTATCTTACTTTATAGCGTACTACACAATTACATCTTTAAAGTGTCACAGATATAGTTGCAATTATGATAAGTCTGTGTATCCAAAACTTGGATTAATGCATCAATAAATTTTGATTGATAGATGTCTTCATGCAGTATGAAAATCCTGCCATCTCCCCTGAAAAAAATCACTTGATGAAAATTTTTCCATCAAAAAATGCCTCCCGATTGCTCGGAAGGCATTTTTATTTATTGTAAAGACGTAAAATTTTACGTCAAAACATTATTATTCAATTATTAACCGTTGATTGCGGGAGCGCTGAT
>JBCBHT010000392.1:0-5675 GCA_038525335.1 Cyanobacteria bacterium J06621_15
GCCAAGGAGTATCCAGCAAGATATAAAGTGATGATGCAATATCAGCTTCATCCTACAGATAAAGATTCAGCAGAAGTGATTAAAGAAGTGATGGGTTGGTTTCGAGAAGGAATACAGGGTTACGATTTGACCGAAAATCAGTTAATTGACGCGATGAGAATGGTTAATGCTGCGGTTTATGGATTTATTAGCGTCGAACAAGCGGGAATGATGACTTTTGAGCGTTCGACTGATGAGAGTTATTTAATGATGTTGGAAGCTTTGATAGCTGGGGTTTGGTTTATTCGGGGAAAGTAGAGGGTGGGGGAGGGGGAGAGAGGGAGAGTGGGGGAAAATAATTTTTTAAACGCAAAGGTACGCGGAGGTTAGCGCAAAGGTACGCGGAGGAATTTAGAATTGGTAAATTATTTTTGGAATTAAAGGAAAGGATTATTTTTTAATAATAATTCAATTATAGTTAATGCTTGAAGAGTATATACAGCAAGATTTTTGCTGATTTCAGAATATTGCGATCGCCAATAAATTCCATTTCTACAAATGTAAAACAAAAGCTTCAGTATTAAATCAAAATTCCCTCAACCATAATAAAACCCATCATCGGGTAATTTACCTCCCAAAAACTTAGGATTTTGTTCTATCAATCGCTCGAACCAAAATTCTAATTCTTCTTTAGCTTCAGCAGCAGTTACCATTTCTAAAGGAGTGTATTGTAAGGAATTTTTTACGATTGGTGCTTTTAAACCGAGATTTTCTGCTCCTAGTTTAGCAGCAGCATCGGGATTTTGCTTTACCCAATCAACTGCATTTACAAGTTCTGTTTGAATCACTTTAATTATGTCGGGATGCTGTTCAATTAAGGAAGTCAAAGCTAAAGTTCCAGCTTGAGGAATACGTGGTTTGCGTTTGGTGACTCTTCCCCATTCTTCTTGTAAATTCAAAACTCTTCTGACCTGTAAATTTTGCTGTTTACCTCGAATTTCAGCCCCAGTTCCTGCTGGTTCTGAAAGTAAAGCAATATCACCTTTACCAGCTAATAGTAACTGTACGGTTTGAGCAAAATCGGTAGTATATTCAATTTTGATATCGGTTTGTAGATTTAAATTGTTTGATTTTGCAAGAAAAGTAAACACCTGTGATGGAAGTCCACCTCGGAATGGAATTAAGATAGTTTTTCCTCTTAAATCTTCCCAGGTATTGACGTTTTGATTTGTTGTAAATACATATAAAATTCCCCAAACCAAGACATTTAGTAATTTAATTCCGACTCCCTTTTGATACAGATTTGCTGCTAAAGATGTGGGAGTTGCGGATACTTGTAGCGTACCAGAAACAGCATCAGCCCTTAATTGGTCGTGAGTTTTCCAAATCCGAAAATCTATTTCTTTTACAGCTTCTTGTAATTGGCTTTGTTTGGCAAGATAAGCCATTAAAATAGTAATTACAATCGGAGAACCACCAATGCTAATTCTATTTAAGCTACCTTGATTGTTACTTGTTGAAACAGAAGAATTTTGTTCGCTACAACCATATAAATGAGAACCTAAAGTTAAACCGGTAGTAGCTGCGATTATTTGTAAAAATCGACGACGATTAGTAATTTTCATTCTTTAATTTTCCTATATATTTTTGAGCGAATAAATTATAATTAATTACCAATTACCAATTACCAATTACCAATTACCAATTACCAATTACCAATTACCCATTCCCTAATTAATTTACATCAAAACAATCAGCAACTTGAGGAATACTCAATAAAGAAGAAACAGTTTTATAAATATAAGCTTCATCTAGTTTTATTCCTGTTTCCGGTTTCCATTCATAGATAATTTTGCTTGGTGAAGCTGATAAAACAATTATTTTATTACCCAAGCGCACCGCTTCGGATAAATCGTGTGAAACTAAAAGAATAGCTAAATTCCGATTTTTTAAAAACTGTAAAATTAAATCTTGTAACTGTCTCCTTCTACCAATATCCAAACTACTAAAAGGTTCATCCAGAATCAAAAAATCTGGCTCAATTGCTAAAGCTCTTCCTAATGCTACTCTCTGCTGCATTCCTCCACTTAATTGATGGGGATACTGATTTACTGCTTGGTCAATTCCTAATTCCCTGGCTAAATTTAAAGCTATATAGCGACGCTTTTCAATTGATAATTTTTTAAATTTTAAGCTGAAACTAATATTTTCTAAACAGGTTTTCCAAGGAAGCAATCTCGGTTCTTGAAATACATAGGAAGTTGTTTTAAATTTATTTTCAATAATTCCGTGCTTAGGAGTAATCAATCCAGCAATTATTTTTAATAAAGTTGTTTTTCCACATCCAGAAGGTCCAGTTAAACAGATTATTTCACCGGGTTGAACGCTAAAACTGATTTCATCAATTATTATTTGTCGTTCGTATTTATGAAATATATCTTTGACAATTAGCACCAATCTTAAACCTTCCTCGTACTATTGCGCCAAGGTTCTAACCTAAGCCTTAAAGGTCGTAAAATAACATATTCGGAAATTAGGATTATGATTAAAACAACACAAATCCAAGCCATTACTTCCGGAGTTTCTAAATTAATACGAGCTAAATTTAATTCAGCACCGATTCCCGTTTCTGCTGATAATAATTCTGCCATTATCCCCAATCGAAAAGCTAAACCAATACCTGTAGTTAAAGCTGTAAATAAATAAGATAATAAATGAGGAAAATAAATATCTAATAGCAAAAATCGTTTGGGAGTACGAAACAGACTAGCCATTTCTAATAATTGGGAATCTGCTGTACTTATCCCATCCACAGTACTAATAAATATAACTGGTAACGTTGCTACAGCTACCGTAAATATAGACGTACCGCTGCCATTTCCAAACCAAAGCAGTGCTATGACTATCCAACCGATGGGTGGTATACCTTGAAAAGCAGTAATTGTAGGTGCTAGAAAACGTCTAAGCCAAGGTATCAAACCCGCAAATATTCCTAAAATTGTTCCAGCTAAAACCGCAATTGTAAACCCAGTAACAATGTGAAAAATACTTGCTCCTACAGCAATTAATAGTCGATTGGTAACTATCAAGTTTTTTAATGCAATAAAAGTTTCGATAGGGGAAGGTAAGACTACAGCGCTATAGTTTATCGCAGCCAAATACCAAATAATTATCAAGGTAGTTAGACCTAAAATTTCAGGTAAAATACTTTTGATAATTGAACGCATTTTTTTACCCATCGAATTAGCTTCTATTCATTGAAATATAAATCTTCAAGTCAATTTTTTATAATTACAATAGCACCATCATTTTTGTCAAATGACAGCTTGTCATATTTATACGATGCTTGATTTTGATAAATACAAATTTTACCTTTTCCTTTTCCCCTCTCCTTAATAAGGAGAGGGATGTCCGTAAGGACAGGGTGAGGTTTCTATTGCAAAAAACAACTATGTTTGACAGCTTGTCTTTTGACACGAGCTATATAATCCTTTAATTATTTCCTCAGACGGGATTAATACCAATATAAATATTATTTCCAATCAAAATTTAATTCAAATCCAATCAAAATCGATTATCAAAAATATGAAATTGAAAAACTTTTATAAATTACTGATATTAAATTACGCTATATTCGCATCACTAATAACTCTTGCTACTGAAGTGAAAGCTGCTCCAGTAAATAGTAAAGCAGAACGATTAAAAAAATCTCTAATCACAAACAAAAAATTTGCTCAAAATTCCCAAATAAAGAACTATAATAATCAATTCTCCAATCAAATATCTCAGAATAATATCGATAGCAAAACAATTTATAATAACGAACAGTCACAGGTAACTTCAGTATCGCAATTAGATGATGTTTCCCCTGGTGATTGGGCTTTTGAAGCTTTAAGAAACCTAGTCGAACGCTATAGCTGTATCTCCGGTTATCCCAACCAAACTTTTCGAGGAAACCGAGCGATGACTCGTTATGAATTTGCTGCTGGTTTGAATGCTTGTTTAAATCAAATTCAAACAATAATTCAATCTAACTCTAATAATTTAGTAACCCAAGAAGACCTAAACACCTTACAAAGATTACAGTCGGAATTTTCAGCAGAAATAGCAACCCTAAGAGGAAGAGTAGACGATTTAGAAGCAAGGTCAGCAGCTTTAGAAACAAATCAATTTTCAACTACAACTAAGCTCCGAGGTGTCGCAGTTTTCTCTTTAAATAGTGCGTTTGGTGACGAAAAAGCTGATGGAAGTGGTGAAGATATAGAAGATAATTTTGTTTTTAATAACCGAATGCGTCTCAATTTTGATACTAGCTTTACTGGGAAAGATTTACTAAAATTACGTTTGGATGCGTTAGATATTACTACTTTTGGTAATAATGTCACGGGAACAAACATGACTCGTTTAGCTTACGAGCGTAACACCAACAATCAAGTAGATATCGGTAAACTTTTTTATCGTTTTCCTGTGAATAAAAAACTCAGATTACACATCGACGCAACCGGTGGACGTTTTAATTTAAACGCTTCCGATAACTTCAATAAACTATTTGCTAACCCGATAATCGGTTCAATTTCTCGCTTCGGAAGATTCAATCCTATTTACATTCAAGGTGCTTTAGGTGCGGGAATAACAGCAGTATACGACTTTGATAAATCTTTGAGCTTATCATTAGGATATCTCGCTAGAAATGGGGATAATCCCAACGATAAAAACGGACTCTTTAACGGTTCCTATGCAGCTTTAGCGCAGTTAGCATTTAAACCCAGCGAAAAAATCGATTTAGGTTTAACCTACGTCAGAGCTTATTACCCTGGAGGTAGAGCATTTGTTTCCGGAGCAACTGGAAGCAGATTAGCAAACGCTCCTTTCGGAAGAACCGCTACATCAGCAGACCATTTTGGTTTTCAGTCTAGTTTCCGTTTGAGTAAAAAAGCAGTAATATCTGGTTGGGCTGGTTTAACAAATGCTCAAGCAGAAGATGATAATATTTTTAATGGTGTTCCAGTTAACGAAAACGACGATGCAAATATCTTTAATTGGGCTGTTACTTTAGGTTTGCCAAATTTAGGTAAAAAAGGAAGTTTAGCAGGTTTTGTAGTTGGACAACCACCGACGGTAACTGATAGTGACGTATTGGAAAATGAAGATAAATCTTGGCATTTAGAAAGTTTTTATCGCTATCCCGTGAATAACAATATTAGTATTACTCCTGGGTTATTAGTAATATTGAATCCAGAAGGAAATGAGGATAATGATACTATTTATGTAGGAACTTTACGGACGGTGTTTCGGTTTTAGAAACATTCTTTTGAAATTAATATTAATCATTTTATCTAGAAAGTCCATCATCACCTAAATTTAGTTGCTTTTTTAGTTTTTCCATATAATAAAGTTCTGCATTGAAATTTGGAGGTAAAGAATTTTTTTCTCCAAAGGGTATTTTACTCATTGATAAATCTTTATCGAAAGAGACCTGCCAAACTTCAATTTCTCCATCCCAACCACCAGCAACGAGAATTGTGTTATCCGAATTAAATTGCAAAGCTGTATAATCACTTTCTATTGAGGAAGGTATAGAACCAATTAAATTAGCTGCTGGTAATTCCCAAAAATTGAGTATGTTGCTTCCACAACCACCGCTAACAAGGACTTTACTATCAGATGTAAATCCGAAAGCACTAGTTTCAATGTCT